>JAHCKI010000083.1 GCA_026125865.1 Rhodospirillales bacterium | reverse complement strand
GCGAGCAAGATAAGCGAAACTGAAGCACGTAAAGCCGCACGCGGGTTCCGCGGGACCGTGTTATTTTCTCGCACTGGCATTCGCCGACTCGGACATGTAGGGACGGGAACAGAATGATTTCGGCGCTCATATCCGCGCCTCCGCAGGCTCTCGGCTCTCGTCGGCGGCAAGGTCGCATCGTGCGACCATGGCAAGCTCTCCGCGACTACGCCATCAGCAAATCCCAATCGTCCCGCTGACAGCATCTAGCAATGCGAAATTCGGTTCGCCGACGAAATCGATCGTGGGCAGGAACGGGGGGAGGTGGCCCGTTCAGGCGGCGCCTTCCCCGGAAAAAAGAGGGGACGCCAGCCGAAGCCAGCGTCCCCGCCGTGCAGCCGGTGGTCGTTTTTCGGAGAAGGAGCGGGAACGACCAACCGCTTTTGCTTATCGTGCCGCCAGGGTCACGAACGGCGAAACCGTGCGCGACCCGTCTTGCAACGTGGTCGCTTGGTCGGGGATCGGCATTCCGTCGACGCGCGCGATCAATCTGAAATGAACCTCGTCGGTGGACCACCCGGCATGAATCGAACGCTCCATGCTGGCGTCGCGACGAAGGCCGATGAGGTATTGCGAGAAGTCCGCCAACAGGATGTCGCCAACGGTGCCGAGCGCGGCCATCTTCTCGGTGACGATGACCGGCCTCCCCAGCAAGCGGAAAGTCCCGTCGGGCATTTGCTGGAACCCGGCCGCCGATCCGCCACCGACCCCCGTGCCATCAGGGGTTGTGATAACCGGCCCAATTTTAAACAGCTGCGGCAGGGAGTCGGGTCCGACCAACCACGTCGCCTGGTTGAACCCAGCCGGATGTAGGCGAGCGAGCATCGAGGTCACGTTGTCGTAATGGATCGTTCCGGCCGTTTGCGAGGTCTCTTTGGCGACCGTGATCAGCGCCGGCGAGTTCATGACGCCCAACGGTTGACCGACTCCGTTGCCCCAAAGAAACGCGTAATCGAGCCCAAAACCAAGGTCCTGCGCGAACTTCATGGTCAAGGAACGCTCAAAGTTCGGCGCATCGGCCAAAAGCTCAGACGTTGCTTTTGAGAAAATCGCCGCCTTTTTGGCTCTCAAGTTTTTCTCGATGACGTTGGCGGTTCGAATCGTTCCTTCGCCAGCTTCCGCAAGCCATTGGATCGGGGATCGGTCGCCGCTTGTTTGGTGGTCGGTGTAACCAAAGCCAGGCGCCGAAATGCTTGACGAGACCATCGGCACAACTTGCGCCCGTGGCCGCACGATCTCGCTCTCAAGCGCGTAATCGAACAACTCGGAGATGAACTGTGTCGGCACCATGAAGCCGCCGCTCGAGCCTTCGCCTTCGCGGTGACCCGATGCTGCCGGGCGCAGTCGTGAATCGTACAGCCCCAGCCCGATTGCCGCGGCGTATTCCTGAAAGTTGCGCCAGCCGCCGGTATCCTGGGAACGGTCGGCAAACATTTGCGCGAAGGATGTGCGACCATCGAGCACGCGGGGAGTATGTTCGCCGCGGCACGCGTCAAGCGCCGTCGAAACCAGCGAACTGCGCGGACCCCGTGGGAGCGGATCGGGATCGGTTTTACGGCGCGGCTTAGGCGCCTCGATTTGCGCCTCAATGTCGCGCACCTTGTCGAAGGTCGCTTCGAACTCGGTCAAAATGGCGTCGAGCTGGTGAGCTTCCTCTTCGGTCAGGTCTCGCTTTTCGGCCTCGGCGGTCTGCCAAATACTCTGGGCTCGCTCATTCTTGAGCTGAATGAGCTTTTCGAGATTTTCCTTGCGCTCCAAAAGCTCTTCGTTTTCATAGTCGTACATCTGCTGGCACTCCAAAAGGTTCAGCCGTTCACGCACATGCGCGACGGCAATCGTTTCGCGATTGGTCGAGGGGAGTGCCGATGTCCGCGCCCACTGTCGGCGCACCGTTTCCGGCTATGTGACCGTCGTTCGTCCACCTTTTCGGGGCCAGGGTCCGGCCATGTCGGCCGTTGTGTCGGCAGGGTGCACGAACAGGGAACAAGATAGTATCCATCGGCACTCAATGCAAGACATCGTTTGCGGAATACTCGCCAAGCGAAAACAAAACGATCGGCTCTTGCCCGTGGTATCGAAGATAAGCCGCCACCGCAAACGTTGGCGTCATGGTCGTTATTAGTCGCAATTCCGCAGCATTCGACGCGACGTCGGCGTATACTCGCGCCCGTGCTTCGTCGGGCAACTGTTCGAGTCCTTGATTGACGAGCGGTTGCAGCGCTTCGCCGTAGTTTCGAAGTAGTTCATTTTCGTCCGTCATTTCAAGAACTCCGCGAACTCGTTGGGGGTTTTCGGTTTCGTCGCCGGAAGCCGAAGCCGCCCAGCCGGCGTCAGACCCAAGTCCGCGAGTGCGTGACGAAGTTGGCCAAGCTCAGCGGCTGATAACTTGCCCGCGCGGTGTTTCGCTATGAGCGACGCGGCAACCTCGACCAGGAACGTGTCAGACGCCGCCAAAATGCCATCGGGCGCCGCCTCTACGAGTTCGCGCCATATCGACGCCGCATCATCGGGCATGTGCGCAGGTGGCCCGGAAATCGGCCCCACGGCCACGGATTCGCCACGGGTTCGGCACGGTCGCAACGTACCTCGCAGGCGCTTTTGGTCGTCGGTCGTTGGCGTTCTCGGCATTTGTACATTCTCCTTGTGTCAAAAGTTTAAATTGGCCGCGTGAAAGTTTGGCGGGGCACAACGGTCTAGCTTCGTCCGCCTGCAGGGATAATTTTGCCCCCCCCCTTATGGGGCACGCGATCAAAACCCCGGCGCGTCATCGAACGGCCGTTGATCGCTGGCTTGCTGGCGTTGCGTCGTTCCGTTCGGCTTGCGTCCACCGCGCGGCCGCACCGTCTTGGCGGACACGAGCGCCTCGCACGTGAGCGACCAGGTTTCTCGCGCCTCGCCGCTGCGGGTGGTGAAGCGTGAGCGGTAGAGCGTGCCCATGGCGCTGAGCACGTCGCCCTTGGCATGTCGCATTAGTTCGTCGGCAGTCCGGCCGAACGCTGCGAGCGAGAACCATACTGTCGCATCGTCCTCGTCATAGCGTGCTGCGTTCACCGCAAGCGACGCGGTTGCCATCGTGTTACCGGCCTTCGTCTCGCGTGCGACGGGATCGCCACCTAGGCGGCCGTGAAGTGAAGCGTTGATCATGGGTCACTTCCTCCATGTTGGGTGCGTTTCCGATCTTTGCCTTCTACCCGTGATGCTGAACGGAGCGCGTTCCGCACGGTCCGCACGCTCGCACGGTCTTCTAAAGAAGAAGACACCGTGCGTGCGCGACGCGATGACCCCCGCACGGTGGCCCGCACGAACGATCGTGCGCCCGAAAAACGGTGTTTTTTCAAGGTAGTTAACCCGCACGCTCTGTGGTCCGCACGAAAGGGCGCACGAAGCATCGTGCGAAAAGTTATCCACAGCCCCGCACGATCGGCCAAATCGTGCGCTTTTCGTGCGGCGAATGAGGTGGGTCGGGATATCAAAACGGGTCTCCCGCGTCCGGGAAGTCGTGCTGTTTCTTGATGAGCCAAATGCGCCGTTCTTTGGCATCGAAGTCGGCCTTGCCATGGTTTTTCAACGCCTTTCTGAGTTCAGAGAAACGAGCTCGCTGGTTGTTCTCGGGCTTTGTTGGATCGACGATCTCGCGGCGAAGCAAAGCGTCTTCGAAGACGTCGAAATCTACGGATATGGTGTCGCGGTCGAGGCATACGGCGCACAATGCCTCATGGGCGGCGCGTCCCTTGCCGATCAGCTTTTCTTGCTTCGTTGCGGCGAAGTCGCTTTCTGATGCGATGCGTTCCAGGCAGATGGCCGAATTGATGGTCTGGCCGCGAGAATTCGTGCCGAGATCGACGCTGGCCACCGTGAATGCGAGTTTGGTTCCTGAGGCGCCGTGGCGGTTGATGGTGTTGATGAGCCATCCGTCGCCGTTCTCGTCGAGAGTGGCGCGCCAAGTAGCGTCCGCCATGGCGTCGATATGGTTGGAGCCCCGGGTCCGTTCCTCGTTTGACCGGCCGGCGTGATGAATGACGTCGATATGGATCGGGTGCGTGAGGCTGGCTTGGAGCTCCTGGACGTTGCCAACGAACAGGTTCACGTCCTTGGAATTGCTGTCGCTGCCGCCGGGAAGTGATGACATCAAGCTGTCGATGCAGGTATACCGGCATTCGACCTTCAGTTGATCCTCTGCGCGTTTGATGTCATCGGCGATGGCTCTGGCATCGACATTCGAACTGTAGAAATCAATCCGGTCGGGGTAGACCCAAACCGGAAGGTGGTCGCGTTCGATCCCTTGATGGCGGCGGTACGCTTGCAGGCGTTGCAGGGTTGATGACTGCGCTTCTGCCGAGATGATCGCGGCTCCGCCTTGGATAACGTTCCGACCGAAGTACGGGACGCCACGACCAATACAGAACGCTTTGTGGATGCGCGAAAGCGTCTTTGCAGACTTTGGGTCGCCGAAATTGATGTGGATATGATCCTCGCCCGCGAACTCGTCGATCAGGTATTGCGGTTCCGGCAGGCTGTCTACTTCCCAGCACATGACGCAACGTACCGGACGGCCCGAACTCAGCCGCGGGACGCCGTTTGAATGAGAGCCGTCCATCTCGATGCTCTGCTTTGCTGGCTCCAGCGGAACGTATCGTTCGCGCTGGTGGTCGATCAGGTGGCGGATTTGCTCATCGGTCGCGGGCATCGTCGAACCTCGCGGCCCAATCATTGAAATCTTCGCCAGGCACCGGCGACCAGACCCGCCAGACCTCGCAGTTCTTCATCATGTCCGCGTGGTCGCGGTATCGGGCACTGTCCTCATGCCACCGCCGCGCCAGGGCCTCGAAGGCCTCAATCCCGGCCCGGTCGCGATCGACCACCACCGTGAGGCTGTCCAGCGGGTAGAGGCAGGGCAGCGATCCGAGGTTGCCGGCGTCGATCGCTGCCCAAACGGGCGTGAACACGCGGGCGGCGGTGAGGCCGTTTTCGAGGCCCTCGCTGACGGTCAAGCCAAAGGTCACCTCGTCGTCGGGCCACAGGCGAATCACGCCGCCGGCTTTTGGATGACCCTTGAGCAGCAACCGCGCTTTGGGTCGCTCGTCCTTCGGCAGGTGGTCGAATGCCTTCAGCCCGCTGCCATCGTCGGCGATCCACGTTCGATGAAGCGACATCCATCGGCCAGCGTCTCGGACACCCGTAATCAGCGCGACAAGGGCAGGGCCAACATGGCCGTTCGGGTGGCTCAGCCGCGGATGCCATCGTAGATCACCAGCCGGGTGCGGCATTGCGCAGCCGCGAGCCGCGAGGTATCGGCCGGCCGGATCGTCCGGCTCGATCGTGCGGCAGCCGTTCCAAAGCTCACGCGCCCATTCGGAAAGGGACGTGCGCGGTTCGATCTTCGACGATCGCGATCGCGGTTTCTGTACGGGGCGACTGTCGTCACGACCTGGCCAAAGGCCACGCTGCCGGAGTGCGGCAATCACGTCCCGCCGGTCGCAGCCGGCGTAGCAGGTGACGAGCAGTCCGCTTTCACCATCGCGGATGCTCAGGCTCGGGTTTCGGTCCTGGTGCGCCGGGCAGCGAGCCATCCCGTTCCGCCCGCTAAGCGCCCGGATGATTTCGGCGGCGTTCATCGGCCGCGCCCTTGTGCTTGCGCACCATGTGTTTTACTGTGTGCGCTGCTGATCGCCGACAAATCAGTGAAGTTTCCAAAGCGCCGCCTCCGCCACGGGCGGCGCTTTTCTTTAGGCGGCACGTTCATCGGCACGGGCCCGAAGCCATGCTTCGATTTCAGACTCGAGCCAACCCACGCGACCGGCTGAAATTTGAACTTTTTGAGGAAACTGACCGGCCTTGATCAGCCTGTTGACGTGAACTCGGGTCCACGTGAGGCCAAAACGGTCCTTCAGATCGGAAAAAGAGACAATCTTGAGCATCGGCTACATCCTCTGTTCGATGACGTAGCCCCTCTAATAAACATGTTCGCCGGAAACTTGGCGGGCAGATTTCTCAAAAAATTGACTCACTGACGATCTGCAGAACGCGGCGAAATGTAAGCCCGTACGCTGGCGCAAGATCTTTCGCAATGCTCGTGTTACTGATCCGGCGCGGTTTCTCACTTCGCAATTTTTTGAACCGCGCGACAATTTCCGCGTTTCTATCGGTGCTCGATACACCTCGGTTTCTCCCGCCTTGGCGAGCGCTATCGACAACCTTTTCGCCACGCAGCGCGTGCCTTTCCCAATCGGTTTTGAGTTCCGCCGCCTGCAAGAGCGCCCCCAACCTCAAGGCGAAAAGCGCCGCCATTTCCGCGTCACCTCCTTTGAGCCCGGCCCGAATGAATCCAATCAAATTGATCGCATCGTTGGCATATCGCTCGAGCGTGTCCGGTCCACCGTCGGTCGGACCGGGGATGTTGCCGTCGGTTGGAAGCCCAGCGGCATTCAAGATTGCCGACGCTTGCGCTTCTATCGCTGCAAGTCTGCCGTTGATTCCGAAATCCTTGCCGGGTGGGAGCATTTCCCGAAGTGCGTTATTCTCGCTTGGGCCGAAAGGCGCGCTGATTCTCGTTCCTCTGCGCTTGGTGATGCCGTCGCCGTCGGCGCATTCTTCAACCGGCATGAAGCACCTCCGCTGGTGCCCGCAAGGTGAAGACGCGGCAACCGGGTGCGGTGCCCGGCTTTCGGGAGCTACCCTAGCCGCGCCATAAGCGATTTTACTGTTTCGCCGGCAATGACACCACGTTGTCGGCTGGCGGGTCGACGATGCGCTCGATCATTGTTGCCAACGCTTCGAGCGCTTGCCGTTTCTCCGGTTCGTAACCGTGCCTGTCATAGACGCCCTCGACGCCAGCGATTACGTGGCCAAGGACACGCTCTGCTATGTCCGGACGCACGCCGGCCCGGGTCATAAGCGTGCGCGCGGTTCGCCGAATATCGTGCAGCGTCCACGGCTGCTCCGCCTCGGACAACGCCTCGTCGAGCTTCCGTTTTGCCTTCGAAAAGCCACTAAACGCCGTCCGCCCGCTGGTTGTGAACATCAGATCTGAACCGCCCAATCGAGGCTGTCGGTTAATCACTTCCAAGGCCGCCGAACTCAACGGAATGACGTTCGCCCGGTTCGTCTTATATCGTGCAGCCGGTATGGTCCACACGTCACCGCTGATCTCGCTCCGCCGCATACTGGCCACCTCGTCGCGACGCTGGGCCGTCAGGAACAGTAACCGAACGATCGCACCGAATATCCCGTGGTCGTCGAGAAGCGGCCACAGCGCCCGGATTTCGGCGTCCGATAGTACTCGGTCGCGCGCTCGGTCCTTCGGCTTGGTCCGGCTCATGCCGCGCACGACTGGTGAAACAAACCTGTCATCGCGCGCCGCGTACCAATTGAACAGTTTCCGGATTGCCGCAAGCGTTCGATCCGCCATCACCGGACCGCCAAGCATCCGGCCGTCACCGACATCAATCCGGCAGTCCTCAACTTTATCCAACAACTCGGCTACGTCACGGCGGCTGATCTCGTCAATCTGTCGACCGCGCCAAGTCGGAAGAACATACCTTTCGAATACCCGCCGCGTTTCATCGGCCGTGCGATTGCGAGACGCATGCCGTGTCAAGAAGGCCTCGACGATCACCTCAAAGCGACGGGCTTCGGCATGGGCTTTTTCTCGTTTACGCGTTTCCTTGGGATCGGCGCCGCCGCGAACTGCTTCGAAGATCGCCGCCGCCCGCTTTCGAGCATCCGCGAGGGTGACGGCGGGATATCGTCCGATCGTTTCGCGCCGTTGTTTGCCGTTGACGCGATAGAACGCGAACCACGATCGCACCTCACCCGCTGAGATCCGCAAACCGAACCCCGGCAAGGCCTGGTCGAAGTGATCGACTTGCCCCGTTGTCGGTGCCTTGAGGCGACGAACAGCCGCGTCCGTGAGCATCATTTTTGGCATTGGAACACCCTCTCGAAAAACAATCAGAGGAATCCTCTAGGTAACACCTAGGTAACAGACGGCTTGGTTTTGCAATGTTACCTCGTGTTCACCAAGGTACCGAAAAAACATTGTTATGCAAAGAAAAATTGTCGATAGAACCGCTGATATGTTAACTCATGTTTCGTAGTGAAATGGCCGCGCACGTCACTTTTAATCAGAGGGTCGTTGGTTCGAATCCAACCGGGCGTACCATTTTGCTGGGCAGTGCTGTTTCTACGCCCTATCTTTTCCCGATTTTGGCCGGTTCGGGAGTCTCGTCGGCGTCGCCGGTGTCCTTGTAGACCGTCTCGCGGATCACCCTTTCCGTCACCTCGGAGAGGTATTCGGTGAGTGCCGCGTTGATCTCCTGAAACTCCGGCCATAGGACCGTGTCGATGAAGGTTTCGGGCGCCCGCACTAGGACGCTTTGGCGCTGCATGCGGGGAAAGCGGTAGGGGCGGAGGCCATATCGGCGGCAAAGGGCGATGAACATCTGACGTGCCCAAGGATCGGGCAGGCTGAACCGCATCTCGATGGCGCTCTCGCGCTTTTCCGCTTCGCGCAGGCGGGCGCGGATGCGTTCCGCGGCGGCGCCGGCGGCGGCCTTCTCGCCGGCGGTGGCGGCGCCCGCGAACAGCGCCTCGATCTTGCGTAACGTGTCCCGCAGCGCGGCTTCGTCGTTCATGGTTGTCGACCGTATTGCGTTCACCCGAAACCCCGACATGTCACGG
>JAHCKI010000082.1 GCA_026125865.1 Rhodospirillales bacterium | reverse complement strand
CGTTGAAGGGCTGGCCGAGGGCGATATAGAGCTTGTTGTCCGGCCCGATTCGGCAAACGCGCGCGCCGTGATTGAACGACTCCTCTTCGCGGGGGATCAACTCGCCTTGATCCACGACGATGCCGACCGCGACATCCGGCCCCTCGTAGAAGAACTCGGCGGCGGGGTAGACCATCACGCGGTTTTGCTCGACGATGTAAAGAAATCCGTCGGGGCTGAAGCAAACGCCGTTCGGAACCTTGAAGTCTATGCTCGGAGCGAAGCGCTTGACCTCTTCCCCCATGCGGTCCTTGTCGCGATCGGTAACCGCCCACACCTTGGTCTTGCGGGTGCCGACGAACACCGTCCCGACATTCGTCCCAACGGCCATGTGCCGGGCATCGGGCACAATGGCGTAGAGGTCGATCTTGAATCCCGGCGGTAGCTTGATCCTCTCGAGATTACTGCGGATCTGCTCGGCCCGCGAGCCGCCCTGTTCGACGGTCTCGAGTTCGAGCGATGTCCCCGTGACCTGGAATTTCTTCATCTTTTCCAGGGCTTCCGAGCCGGCATGGGCTCCACTTGTGAATGCGACCATGACCGCGGTCGCCACCAGAGATCTCAGAATGAGCATTTCATTTCCTCCTCAATAAGCTCATTGATGTTTGCGCACTTTTTGTGTGTGCGTTTTGGGGGTGTTTGTGCGTGTAGGAGGGGCGGTGCGAAGCTTCGCGGCTTCGCCGGGACCAAAGGGATCAAGAACCCGCGTCGACGACCAATCCCGTAACTTTTCGCCCATAGGGCGAGTACGGTGACCATCGGATCGTCTCCCCCATCCTATCGACCAGTCGCTTAGCGCGCAGTGGGCACTGCAAATCTGACGTCAGCTAAACGAAACCGATTTTGCGGATCACTATCAATAAAGCCCACGGCCAACACAATTGGCAAAAAGTCTAATTCGCATCTTTGCGACAAACGGTAATCGGCGGTTTGCGTTGTGGTTTTGTGGAAATGTCGTTTCAGACAGGATATGATCTTTGGTCATAAGGGATCACCGCGGGTCAAACTGACAATTTCATAAGGTCGCGATCGGTTGCCGGAGACGGTGGCGTTGCGACAAACAACAACGACGCGGGATCGCCGGGGGAGGGACGTCGGTGCGCACAAACGGCTGCGTGCGAAAAGGCTACTCTCAGGTCAGCGACCCGGCCAGGGCCGTACAGGAGCTGTGTGACCGTATCTCACAGCCCGACGCATCGCTCGGTGTCTTCTTCTGCTCCTCCGAGTTCGATCGTGCCGCCGTCGAGGCCGAACTCTCCCAGCGCTTCGCGGGCATCAATCTGATCGGATGCACAAGCGCCGCCGAGATAACGCCCGAGGGCTATTTAAGCGGCTCGATCGTGGGGTTTACCCTGGCGTCGCCCGATTTCGCCGCCGTGTCCGCGCCTATTTACGGCCTCAAGGACTTTTCGATCGCCGACGGCAAAGGAATCGTAGACGGCCTACGTGCCCGCCTGGATGGCAAGGCTCAAACACCGGACGACGGCCACACCTTCGCCTTCCTTCTGATCGACGGCCTTTGCATGTGCGAAGAAGTCGTCGTCAGTTCGCTCCATGCGGCACTTGGCAAGATCCCGCTATTCGGCGCTTCCTCCGGCGGTAACTTGGACTTTCGCGAAAGCTACGTCTACTTCGACGGCGCTTTTCGGACCGACGCGGCCGTGTTGACACTCATCCGAACACGGCATCCGTTCAAGCTGTTCACCACGGATCATTTCGTCAGCGCCGGTACCAAGATGGTCGTCACCGAGGCGGTTCCGGCCGAACGCATCGTCACGGAAATCAACGCCGAACCCGCGGGCTATGAATACGCTCGTCTGGTGGGACTGGATCTGGATCATCTCAAACCGATGAGCTTCGCCTCCCATCCTGTGGTCGTAAAGGTCGGCGGCCGATATTACACGCGGTCCATTCAAAAGGTTAATGAGGACGGCAGCCTTTCTTTCTTCTGCGCCATCGACAAGGGAGTGGTTCTCACCGTTGCCAGGGCGACCGACATACTCAAAAACCTGTCGGATTGTTTCGGCGATATCAGGCGCGAGATCGGCCCGCTTCAACTTGTCATCGGCTGCGACTGCGTGCTGCGGACGCTGGAATTGGAACAGCGGCAGCTGAAGGGCAGGGCTGGTCGAATGCTGAAGGAGAACAACGTCATCGGTTTTGCCACGTTCGGCGAGGAGTTCGGCGCCATGCACGTCAACCAGACCTTCACCGGCGCCGCCATCGGCTCCGCCGTCCGAGCCGGTGAGTGATAGCGTGAGCGCCCACCTTTTCGGTCACGGCAATCCGGACCTGGAAACGGGCAAGCTGCAAAAGATCATTCAAGTCCTGATGGACCAGGTGGAACGCGGCATCGACTACCAAGGACATGCGTACAGCCTGTTTCAAACGGCGGTTGTTCTTGAAGACAAGGTTCGCCAACGCACGGAGACCCTGGAGACGGCGTTTCACGAACTGGAAGACGCCAACCGTCAACTGTCGATCGCAAAGGCCCAGACGGATGCCGCCCAGACGCGCCTCATGGAAGCCGTCGAGAGCATCTCGGAAGGGTTCATTCATTTCGATCGGGACGACAGGCTCGTGCTCTGCAACACCAAGTTCCTGGAACTGTGGCCCGGTATAGCTGACGTTGCGGTTCCCGGCGCATCACGCAAGGACTTGGCACGATGGACATTGGATAGCGGCCTGGTCGTAGACGCCGATGGGCAATTCTGCAAATGGCTGCGGAGCCGACTTCATCGGCGCCGCAAGCCGCGAACGTCCATCGTCGTCGCCCTGAAGACCCGGCAGTGGCTGCAAATCCGCGAGCGATCGACGGAGGACGGTGGGTCCGTCGGTATCTACACCGACATCAGTGACATCAAGCTGAGTGAAACGAAGCGCCGCGAACAGGAACTGCGGGAGAAGTCGGTCCTGTTGCAGGCGACGCTGGACAACCTTGCCCAAGGCGTTTCGGTGTTCGATAAGCACTTGCGCCTTGTGGCCTGGAACGACCGCTTCAAGGATCTCCTGGACTTGCCGGACAACCTCGTCCGCCAAAACGTTTCATTCGACGAGTATCTGAGATTTCGGGCACTACGCGGGGACTACGGCGAGAAAGGAAATGATGCCGTCGAAGCCCGTTTGGAGGCGGTTCAAAATCATATTTCTTATCAGACAGAGCAAGTTCTGACGAACGGACGCGTATTGGAGATCAGCCGTCGGCCCATGCCCGGGGGTGGCTTCGTCACGACTTATACCGATGTCACCGATCGCAATGAGGCCGCTGATCAGCTTCGTGATGCCAAGGTGCATCTCGAGCGGCGCGTACACGCGCGAACGGCCGAACTCAGCGAACTCAATGCCCAGCTTCGTCAAGAGATCCTGGAACGGACACGCGCCGAGGAAGCCATCCGTATCGCCAAGGCCCAGGCCGAGGAGGCCAATATCAGCAAGACCAGGTTCCTGGCCGCCGCCAGCCATGACCTGTTGCAGCCGCTCAACGCCGCCCGTCTGTTCGTGACTGCCTTGTCCGAACGGAATTTGTCGGACAAGGAAGGCGAGATCGTTGCGCAAATAGACGGGGCGCTGAAAAGCGTCGAGGGCCTCCTGGGTGCCTTGCTGGATATCTCCAGACTCGATGCCGGCGGGATAGCCGTCAATGCGGTTGACTTCAGTATCGACGACCTCCTGCATGTTCTCAGGCACGAGTATGAGCCCATGGCGAGGGAGGCTGGCCTCGGTTTGCGGGTTCTGCCTTGTCACGCCGTCGTTCGGTCCGACCCCGGCTTACTGGGCAGAGTCTTGCGCAACCTGCTCAGCAACGCCATTCGCTATACGCCATCCGGCCGCGTCCTGCTTGGATGCCGGTGGCGCAACGGCCGCCTTCGCATCGAGGTGTGCGATACGGGCGTGGGCATTCCCGAGCATCACTTGGGGGAGATATTTGAGGAGTTCCGTCAACTCGGCGCACCCAGCCATTTTCAGGAAAAGAACTTCGGTCTCGGCCTCGCCATCGTTCAGCGCATCGCTCGAACGCTCGATCACCCGATCGAGGTGACGTCGACGCTCGGCAAGGGTTCCAATTTCAGGATCGAGGTCCCCATCAGCTCTCAGCCTCCCCAAGTCGAGCCGCGGGACTCCGGTTACCTGGATTTCGACGATGCCGTCGCCGGTTCGTTTGTTGCCGTTATCGAGAACGAGGAGACGGTTCTTAGCGGCATGCGGGAACTGCTCGTCGGTTGGGGATGCGAGGTTGTTACGGCAAACTGCGCATCGACCGGCCGCCATCGGTTTTGCGAAACCGGCCGTGTCCCCGACCTGGTTATCGCCGACTTCCATATCGGCGACGGACCCAATGGTGTGGAATTCATTGAAAGCATTCGAGGCGCCCACAACCACCCAACGCCTGCGATCATCATTACCGCGGATCGCAGCGATGGGGTCATGAAGCTGGTGCAGGACAGGGGGCTGCATTTGCTTCAGAAGCCGGTCAAGCCCGCGAAACTGCGTGCCCTGATGTCGCACCTGCTGATCTGAGAAACGCCGTCACCCGGTCGTGGTCAATGCCGAAATCGAGACGCCAAGACGTCGACGGTCCTTCAGGCGCTCCGGAAGCCGAGTTCACGGGCCGCAAGTACGGCCTGGGTGCGGCTGTGGACGCCCAACTTGCGCAGGATCGCCGTCACGTGCGCCTTGACCGTGGATTCCTTGATGCCGAGTTCGAAGGCGATGATTTTATTAGCCTTTCCCTTGGCCAACAACTCGAGAACACGAAGCTCTCCGTGGGTGAGAGCCGACAGTTTCGGCTCGTCCGCGTGGGCCTTTCCGGCGTTGCCCGCGGTGTAGGGGTCGGCGAATCCACCGACCGGCGGCATGAATAGCTGCCCGGAAATGACCCGTTGCAGGGCGTCGCGAATGCCATCGGAGGAAAAGGATTTCGGGATGAAGCCGGATGCGCCGTAGGTCAACGAGTCACGGATGACATCGCCGGAAGCGGAGGCTGAAACGACGATGATCGGCACCGACGGCGCCCGATTGCGAAGCTCGATCAAGCAGGAGAACCCATTGGATCCGGGCAGATGAAGGTCCAGCAAGATGACATCAAGATCCTGATCGGCATGTCCGCCGACGAGGGACTCGGCTTCGTCGACGGTGCCGGCCTCCAGGATCTCATGGGAATCGCCGAACAGGCTGCCGATAACCTGACGCAGGGCATTCCGAAACAGGGGATGGTCGTCAACGATCAGAGCCTTGAACATATCCCATTGCCCCAGCCGTTTTCTGTTCCCGCTGAGCTTTCGTTCTTCCCGGATCACCCCTGTAGACGAAGGACTCGGTCGCAGCCGAGGCTTCGGACTCGGCCATAGAGCGCACGTCCTCATGATAGGGGGACCTTTGGCATACGGGGTCCACATTGGCGGCGTCACCGGTCAGCGCCAACGCCTGACACCGGCAACCGCCCCAGTCGATTTCGCGGTGGTCGCATGAGGCGCAGGGCTCCGGCATCCAAGCGGTCCCGCGGAAGCGGTTGAACGCGTCCGAACGGAGCCAGATGTCCTCCAAGCTGCGCTCGAAGATCGTGTCGAAGGACATGCCCGGGATCGTCGGCGCGGCATGACAGGGGAGGGCGCGACCCGCCGGATCCACGTTGAGAAACCGTTGCCCCCATCCCCCCATGCAGGCCTTGGGGAGACGGGCGTAATAGTCGGGCACGACGTAGTCGATGGCCAGCACCCCGACGAGCCGTTGCCGCGCGTCTTCGACAACGGCGGTCACCTCTTCGAGCTGCTGTATGGTCGGCATCAGATAGGCACGGTTCTTGAGACCCCACCCGTAATACTGAACGCTGGCAACCTCCAGTCGCCCGGCGCCCAGGTCGACCGCCAGTTCGATGATGTCGCGGGTGCGGGAGGCATTGTGGCGGTGGATAACACCATTCAGCGTCAGCGCCAGTCCCGCTTCCTTGATCCAGCGGGCGACCGCGAGCTTTTTCGCATGCGCCCCCTTGAACCCGCCGACGAGATCCCCGCATCCTTCGTCGGTGTCCTGGAAGCTGAGCTGGACATGCTCCAATCCAACGTCGGCGAACCGAAGCAGGCGGTCACGGTCCAGGAGGACACCGGAGGTGATCAGGTTGCCATAGAGCCCCTGTTTCGAGGCGTGATCGATCAGAGTCTCGAGATCCTTGCGGACTGTCGGTTCGCCGCCGGAGAAATGGACCTGAAGCATGCCCAGATCCGCCGCCTGGTCGAGGACACGGCACCATGTCTCGGTGTCGAGTTCGTTGCTGGCCGGCTCCAAAGCAAGAGGATTGGAGCAGTAGAGGCAGCGCATCGGGCAACGGTGGGTGACCTCGGCCAGCAGCGCTAGGGGAGGGTCTACGCTCATGACGCCAATACCCCTTTGTCGGTCATATCCTGCACAAGGGCGAGTACATCGCCGGCGATCTCATCACGTGAAGCGTCGAACTCCCCCGACAGCGCATCGATGATCCCAGCCAGGCTCGCCTCGCCGGTACACCGTTGCAGGATCTCGACCGAGATCTCGTCCGGGATCAGCATCCGCTCGGGCGCGAGCACGACCCATCGTTCCCGTCGCCGGTCGAACGTGAAGCGAACATGGGGCGCAAAGCGCGGCTTGTCGTTCTCGCTGACCGCCTTTCGCGCGGTCATCGGACATCGTCCGGCACGAACGCGCCCGGCGGTACCAGACCCGGCTCCACGTAGGCAAAGTGAAGCGCGTCCAGTTGTGTCCACAACACATTGCACTTGAAACGCAGTGCGTCGAGCACGGCCTGTTGACGCTCGGGCGTGTTGGCCTCGCGCTTGACGTAACTCAGGGCGAACTCCACGTCTCTCGGCGCCTGGGTCAAGCGCTTGCGGAAATAGGCCATGACATCGTTGCTGATGAAGCCGTAATTCTCCAGCATGCCGGCGATGCGCTCGCGGTGGATACTGGGCGCGAACAATTCGGTAAGCGAGGAGGCGATGGCTTCCAGGTTGGTACGTTCATAGACAAAGCGCACGTACGCCTCGACGGCGAAGCGGGTGGCAGGCAACGCTCCTTCCATCGACATGACATAGGCGCGGTCCAGTCCAAGTCCGTCCGTCAAGACAAGCCAACGCTCGATGCCGCCGGGATCATCTCCGCACCCATCGTGGTCGAGGATACGCTGCAACCACTCCCGGCGAAGCTGGCGGTCGGTGAGGCGGCTCATCAACGCCGCGTCCTTGCGCGGGATCGCGGTTTGATAGCAATAGCGGTTGAGGGCCCAGGCCTGAACCTGCCCCCGGTTCAGTTTGCCACCATGAAGAAGGGCGTGGAACGGGTGCAGATTGTGATACCGGGTGGCGCCGATCTCGCGTAAGCGCTTCTCCAGGTCTTCGGGGCTCAACAGCTCGCTCATAGCCGTATGTCCATTCCATCCTCGGCGATCTCCCAGCCGGCGGCCTCGGCTTCGGCGCGTTCTGGGGTGTCGGCAAGCAGAACCGGATTGGTGTTGTTGATGTGTACGAATATCCTACGGCCGACGCCTAGATCGGAAAAAGCGGCGATAGAGCCTTCGGCCCCCGACATCCACATGTGACCCATGCGGCTACCCGACTTCTCGCCGACCCCGGAGGTCCGCATCTCGTCGTTGGTCCATGTGGTCCCGTCGAAGAAGACGAGCGGGGCCCCCTTGAGGCGCCTCGCTAAATCCGGAGGCATGGAAGCGCAACCCGGGACATAGAAGAAATGACGTCCGTCCGACTGGTCGGTGATCTTCGCACCGACGGTGTCTTCCGGAACCGTTCCGAAGTTCGGACCGGCATCCGGGTTTTCCAGAAAAAGGGCGACCTTGCCCGGCACCGAAAACAACTCCACCGCCAACCCGGCAGGGCGCCCATCGGGCAGGTGCAGCGCGGCGCTTTGTTCGAGTTCGATCGTCTGTCGCTTGACCACCTCCGGGTTCAGCACGTTGAAGACCGAATTGCTCGCCAGCACGTCGTGAACGCGTCGCGTCGCGTAGATGGTCAAAGGTTGGCGCTCGCGCAACGTCAACAGGCCGGCGATGTGATCGACGTCGGCGTTGGTCAGCACGACGCCGGCAAGGGGGCTATGGCGAGGTTCGCGAGCGGGAAGCAGAGGCAGCGACTGGGCAATCTGTTGCCCCAGATCGGGCGACGCATTGAGGAGAAACCAGTGCTCGTCATCGGCGCTGACGGCGAGGGAGGATTGAGTTCTGGCCACGGCCGACGCCTCGCTTCGACGCGCCCGCCGGCAGTTTTCGCAATTACAGTTCCACTGGGGGAAGCCGCCTCCCGCAGCCGAACCGAGAACCAAGATCCTTAGCATCGGCCGCTCGCCCCGATCCTATACCGAGTCGGGGCAAAGCGGACCATCTGCTTCGACTAAAGCTTCGCGCAGGCGTAGCTGTTGATTTCCATACCGACGGCAATCTCGACGACTTTGGGGCTTTTCCATTTCCGCATGACCGTTCCTCCGCTTGGGTTCCATATGTTGGTTTAGCAATTGCAGATGATAACCAAACTCAATACGATCAAATACAGGCATCAAACTCGCTCCGCAACTAGCAAAAAGTCGAATACGCGAAAAATATCGGTTTCCATGTCTCGCGAGGTCACTCCGGCGGGCGATAGGTCAGGCCATGAGCGTCGTAAATGCCTTTAATGTCGCCGTTGCGTAGCGATTCAGCGATGACGTCTTCGACGGCGTAGCCGAGGTCGCGTGAGTCTTC
>JAHCKI010000081.1 GCA_026125865.1 Rhodospirillales bacterium | reverse complement strand
CGCACTGTCGCGGCTTCCGGACAGCGTCCTCTGCTGCTCATGATGCTCGGCATCACGTCGCAGCAAACTCCTTGCCGGAAGCCGCGACAGTGCGTCACAACAGGTCAATATCTCCGACCGTTGGTATATCTCCGGCGTTTCTCACGAAACCTTACTCCGAAAAAAAAGGAAGCCACTCGGGGAGAGTGGCTTCGACGGAGTGGGAGGAAACGTCGTTTTCGACAATGCCAATGTATGCGCGTGGTATTGCGACAATATGTTCAACTTGTATCGAATTGTAACTCGCGACATTTCAGTCAACCACGGCGACAACCCCAAAAAAAACAATGATTCTTCGCGATGACGCATGGCGACCATTCTGTATTTTATAGAAAATTCATGGTTCGGCTGCGTTTATTGGATTCTTTTTTCAAAGAGTTCTTAGTCAGAAACATACCAGTTGCATCACTTTTTTGAAGTTTTTTTAGATTTCCTTCGCGATCGCCATTGCGTTTGTTCCGTTTGCACGTCATCTCCGATTTCTTCGTGAAGCGTGAAGGCGACGAAACTGAGATGGGTATGGGCGGCATCGCGGGCGGCTTCGGGATCAACGCTCAATATGGCGTCCACCAACGCCTGGTGTTGCTGGCGCACGACCTCCTTGCCGCCCGACTCCATATATATTCTCTGCAGGTTCGAAAAGATGCTCACCCGGAGCAGGTTGAACAGCCCCCGCATGACATGCACCAAGGCAATATTGTGGGATGCATCGGCGATCGCCATGTGAAATTCCACGTCGGCGTCAGCGTTCTGTCTGATGTCCTCAGCATCGTACGAGTCTTCGAGAGCCTCGAACCGCTGCCGCAATATGTCCTTATCGGCGTTCGTGGCGCGACCGGCCGCGTAGTAGGCGGCAACCTCTTCCAGGGCGAGTCGAAGCTCCACCACATCAAAGGTAGTGTTCGGTCGCCGTTTGATGAGGTGAACCAGCGGATCAGTAATGGTATGCGCGGAAATGTCGGCGAGAAAGGTGCCGCCGCCCCGTTTCACTTGTAGCAAGCCCCGGGTTTCCATGACCACAATGGCCTCGCGCAGGGATGGGCGCGAAACATTCAGTTGTTGCGCCAACTCGCGTTCGGGCGGGAGCTTGTCGCCCGGTTTGAAAGCGCCATCGAGGATCATGTCCTCAAGCTGACCCACAATGGCGTCGGAAACCTTGGTTCCCATGATGCCCGTATACGCCGTTCCGCTATCTTGTCTATCCCGATACTAGAGGACCGCCGGAGATACGAAACGCAAAATATCAGGCTGTCGTGCTCAACTTGACAGGCGCCGGCAAAATGCAATAGGAACTGGTCTGACCAATTTCTTGGGAAGCGCGTTGGGTGATCCGAGCCGTCGTGGCTCTCACCTGACGAAGATGCCATTTTCAGGGGGCTGAATTCAGAGAAAGAAGGGTTGATTCCCTCCTGAAAGCACGAGAATCAGGAATGTACGATCATTTAAGTAGGGTATCCATTGAGGATTGGGGTACTGGCGCCGTTTTGGTGTGTCATACAGCGACCGAGACAAAGCGGTTCTGGCTGCCGAGCATGCGCCAAGCCGTCAAGACCAAGGCGGAACTGGAAGCCGACCCCAAAGGGGACTTTTCCCAGTTTTTTACGGCTCCCTCGCCTCGAGCAGTACGAAACACTGCCTCCGATACGCGGAGCGATTGCGCTCCATGCGAATGCCGGTAAGTTCCGTGCGCGGGATTTTACCCGAGTAAAATATTCAGGTTTGTCACCCACAAAAATCCTGATAGTGTGACAGTCGTGTCGTTTATCGGCAGTGTGACACGTCGTGGCAGGCGGCATCTCGCGCGTCGGCGAAGCACGTTACAACTTAAAAAATTGAAAATCGACATCAGGGAGCATAACGCGAGGGGAGTGGTCACCACTGTTGGCACCTTTGCATGGACATTGACGCCAGGCGATGGCTATAGCCGTCTTGCGCGTGATTCGGTCGCAAGAAATTAGCTTTCATCTCCCCATTTCTCCAAGCATTTTCCGTGACTTGTGTGACAACGGGTTGGACGAGGAGTAAACCCAATGCTGGATGTTCCGAAGAACGGGGATATCGACCCCATCGAAACCCAGGAATGGTTGGACGCGTTACGGTCGGTTGTGAGGTCCGATGGACACGACCGAGCCAGGTTCCTGCTCGAACGACTTGCCGAGCAGGCGCGCGAAGATGGCGTCAATCGGCCGTTCAATGCCAATACGCCCTATCTCAACACCATCGCGCCCGAGGACGAGGATCGCAATCCCGGGCCGGCCGCCCTGGAATGGCGCATCCGTACCATCATTCGCTGGAACGCCATGGCGATGGTGGTGCGCGCCAACCGCAAGACCACGGAACTCGGTGGCCATATCGCCAGCTTCGCGTCCAGCGCGACGCTCTATGACGTCGGTTTCAATCACTTCTGGCATGCGCCGAGCGCCGACCACGGCGGCGACATGGTCTTTATTCAAGGCCATTCGGCTCCCGGTATTTATGCGCGCGCTTTCATGGAAGGCCGGTTGAGCGAGGAGGACCTGGAACGGTTTCGCCAGGAGGTCGATGGCGGTGGTCTCTCGTCCTATCCCCACCCATGGCTGATGCCCGACTTCTGGCAATTCCCGACGGTTTCCATGGGGCTCGGGCCGATCACGGCCATCTATCAGGCTCGGTTCATGAAGTACCTGCACAACCGCGGGATCATCGACGCCAAAGGGCGCAAGGTTTGGGCGTTCATGGGCGATGGCGAGATGGATGAGCCGGAGTCCCTTGGCGCCATCGCGCTCGCCGCTCGCGAGAAGCTGGACAATCTGGTTTTCGTCATCAACTGCAACCTGCAACGCCTGGACGGACCCGTTCGCGGCAACGGCAAGATCATCCAGGAACTGGAGCGGGATTTCCGCGGTACAGGTTGGAATGTCATCAAGGTGTTGTGGGGCGCCAATTGGGACCCCCTTCTGATGCGCGACAAGCAGGGGTTCCTACGCAAGCGCATGGAGGAATGCGTCGACGGAGAATATCAGGCGTTCAAGCGCAACGGCGGTGATTTCGTTCGCGAACATTTCTTCGGCGCGTACCCCGAACTCAAGGAACTGGTCGCGGACATGAGCGACTATGACATCTGGCGCCTGAACAGAGGCGGCCATGATGCCCAGAAGGTCTACGCTGCCTATGCCGCCGCCGTCCGGCACACGAGCCAACCCACGGTGATCCTCGCCAAGACCGTCAAGGGCTACGGTATGGGCGAGGCCGGCGAGGGCCAGAACATCACCCATCAACAAAAGAAGATGGGCGAGGAAGCGCTGCGCGCCTTTCGCGATCGATTTAAGATTCCGATCCCCGACGACAAAGTGGCTGAAGCGCCGTTCTATCGGCCGGCAGACGACAGCCCCGAAGTCAAATACGTCAATGAACGCCGCGAAGCCCTTGGCGGTTATCTGCCGAGCCGGCGTGAGACGGTGCCGGCGTTGGAAATTCCCGATATCAGCGCCTTCGACGCCCAGATCAAGGGATCGGGAGACCGCGAGATTTCAACGACGATGGCGTTCGTGCGCATGCTGACGACGCTGATTCGCGACAAGGCCATCGGCAAAAACATCGTGCCCATCGTCGCCGACGAGGCCCGCACCTTCGGCATGGAGGGGTTGTTCCGCCAACTGGGTATTTACTCGAACGAAGGGCAGCTCTATCGGCCGGAGGACGCCGACCAACTCCTCTACTACCGCGAAGATCTAAAAGGACAGATCCTCGAAGAGGGGATCAGCGAAGCAGGCGCGACCTCTTCTTGGATCGCCGCCGGAACCGCGTATTCGAACCACGGGGTTCAGATGATCCCCTTCTACATTTATTACTCGATGTTCGGGTTTCAGCGCATCGGCGATCTCGCCTGGGCCGCGGCCGACAGTCAGGCGCGTGGTTTCCTGATGGGGGGAACCGCCGGCCGCACCACATTGGCGGGGGAGGGGCTCCAGCACCAGGATGGTCACAGTCACCTGGCCGCGGCGACCATTCCCAACTGCATCCCCTATGATCCGACGTTTGCCTATGAATTGGCGGTGATCCTGCACGACGGGCTCAAGCGCATGTACGTGGATCAGGAGAAGGTTTTCTACTACCTCACCGTCATGAACGAAAACTACGCTCATCCGCCGATGTCCGAAGGCGTCGAGGACGGCATCCTCAAGGGTATGTATCTGTTGCAGGATGGTGGCGGTGACGCGAAGATACAACTGCTTGGGTGCGGCACGATCCTGCGCGAGGTGATGGCGGCGGCCGAGCTTCTCAAGGATGATTTCGGCATAACCGCCGACATCTGGAGCGTGCCCAGCTTCACGCTGCTCCGCCGCGACGGCCTCGACGTGGATCGCTGGAACATGTTGAACCCCAACGAAACGCAGCGTGTCAGTCATGTCGCCCGGTGTCTCGAAAACCGGTCCGGGCCGGTGGTCGCCGCCACCGACTACATGCGCACCTTCCCCGATCAGATCCGGACGTGGGTTGCGGGCCGCTATGTGACGCTCGGCACCGACGGTTTCGGGCGATCGGACACCCGCGCCCAACTGCGGCGGTTCTTCGAGGTGGATCGTTTCCACGTCGCGGTCGCCGCCCTCAAGGCCTTGGCCGACGAAGGACGAATTTCCGCGAAAACGGTGGCGGAGGCGATCGGGAAGTACGGTATCGATCCAGGGAAACCGAATCCGTGGTCGGTGTAAGAGGCGGTGACGGAACCGGGAAAGCAGGCAAAGGAGAGCAAGGGTCATGACAGCCGTTCAGGACGTGCATGTCCCCGACATCGGCGACTTCAAGGAAGTTGAGATCATTGAAGTCGGTATCGCGCCGGGACAACAAGTCAACGCCGAAGATCCGCTGATCACATTGGAAAGCGACAAGGCGACGATGGAGGTGCCGTCGCCGTTATCAGGGACCATCGTCGAAGTGAATGTAGCGGTTGGCGACAAGGTCTCCGAGGGAACGCTCGTTTGCACCATGGAGGTGGGCGACATATCCGTTCCCGCACCGCCTTCGCCCACGGGAATGCAGGAATCTGATATCGAACCGTGTCAGCCGGCACCGGTTCCGCAGTTGCCGCCGGAGACGGCGACGCCCCTGCCGTCGCCGCGTCCGGCCGCGGTGCCCGTCGCCGCGGGCGTTCCCGCGGATAGCGTCGACGAAGCGGCGTTTTCCCGTGCGCATGCCAGCCCCGCCGTGCGCCGTTTCGCGCGCGAGTTGGGCGCCGATCTGGGTCGCATACAGGGAACGGGACGCAAGGGGCGCATCACCAAGTCGGACGTACAAGCCTACGTCAAGGGCATCCTGACCCAGCCGCGAGCCGACACCCCGGGAACGGCGGTGGTCCCGGCCGGCGCGGTTGCCGTGAGCGATTGGCCGTCACTGGACTTTTCGGCGTTTGGCGATACCGAGGTAAAGCCGCTCTCCAAGATCAAACGGCTGACGGGCGCGGGTCTGCATCGCAACTGGGTGATGATCCCCCATGTCACCCATCACGAAGACGCCGACATCACCGAACTTGAAGCGTTCCGCAAGGAGATGAACGAGGAAGCGAAGAAGCAGGGCTTCCGGCTGACAATGGTGTCGTTCCTGATGAAGGCAGCGGTATCGGCGCTTCGCCGGTTCCCGGACTTCAACGCGTCGCTTGGTGAGGGCGGCGAGGCGCTGATCCTCAAGAAGTATTTCCACGTCGGAATCGCCGTCGATACGCCGGAAGGGCTGGTCGTGCCGGTAATCCGCGATGTCGATCAAAAGGGTGTCTTCGATCTCGCTCGCGAATTGGGCGAGATCAGCGAGAAGGCGCGGGCGCGCAAGCTCGGTCCCAACGACATGGCGGGAGGGTGTTTCACCATTTCGAGCCTCGGCGGCATCGGGGGTGTCGGCTTCACCCCCATCGTAAACGCGCCCGAGGTGGCGATCCTTGGCGTAACGCGCGCCAGGATACAACCCGTCCACCAGGAAGGCCAATTCATCCCGCGCCTGATGCTGCCGTTGTCTCTGTCCTACGACCACCGGGTGATCGACGGCGCCGCGGCGGCACATTTTGCCGCTCACCTGGCCTTCGTGCTCGGCGACGTTCGCCGGCTGATGCTTTAGTTCGGTGCGCGGACTGGCGTCGGTACAGATTGAACAAAAGAGGTTGCGGCTATGAGCAACATCCAGGATGTGAAGGTCCCCGATATCGGTGACTTCAAGGACGTTGAAATTATCGAGGTCGGCATTGTACCGGGACAGCGGATAAATGCGGACGATCCCCTGATCACGTTGGAGAGCGACAAGGCGACGATGGAAATTCCGGCGCCCTTTGCCGGCGTCGTTGTCGAGGTCAAGGTCGCCGTGGGAGATCGGGTCTCCGAGGGAACGCTGCTCTGCACCATGGAGGCCGGCGAGCAGACGGCCGGCGTCCAACCGCAAGCAACGACGTCTCCGTCCACGCAGCCGCCACCGGCACGGACGCCGACACTAGCACCGGCCGCTTCTGCCACCGCTAGCGGCGATGTTCATGCCGAGGTTTTGGTGCTTGGTTCCGGTCCCGGCGGTTACACGGCGGCATTTCGCGCCGCCGATCTCGGCATGAAAACGGTGCTGGTGGAACGCTATCCCAGCCTCGGCGGTGTTTGTCTCAACGTCGGATGTATCCCGTCCAAGGCCTTGCTGCACGCCGCCAAGGTCATTGCCGAAGCCAAGGAGATGCGCGTTCACGGCGTGACCTTCGATCCTCCGAAGATCGACCTTCCCGCCCTCGCCGGTTGGAAAGATTCGATCGTCGGCAAGCTGACCAAAGGGCTCGCCGGCTTGGCGAAGCAGCGCAAGGTGGAGGTGGTGCAGGGCGCCGGCACCTTCGTATCACCCCATGAACTTGCGGTCGAAACGGACGGCGGACGCAAGATCGTGTCGTTTGACCAGGCAATTATCGCCGCCGGTTCTCAGCCTGTTCGTATTCCCGGTTTCCCCGACGATCCACGGGTCATGGATTCGACCGACGCTCTGCTGCTGACCGATATTCCGAAGCGAATGCTGATCGTCGGTGGTGGTATCATCGGCCTGGAAATGGCGACCGTCTACTCTGAACTGGGTGCCGAGATTACCGTGGTCGAAATGCTGGACATGCTCATGCCCGGCGCCGATAAGGACGTGGTCAAGCCCTTCCACAAATTCGTGGAAAAGCGTTACGCCAATATTTTCCTGAAAACCAAGGTCGCCAGGATGATGGCGGAAACCAGTGGCATCCGCGTTGTGTTCGAGGGCGACAAAGCACCAGCCGAGGATGTGTTCGACCGGGTTCTGGTTGCCGTTGGCCGCGCACCCAACGGCAAGAAGATCGGTGCGGAGTATGCCGGCGTGATTGTCGACGAACGCGGCTTCATCGCCGTCGACAAGCAGCTTCGCACCAACGTGCCTCACATTTTCGCCATTGGCGACATCGTCGGCCAGCCGATGCTGGCCCACAAGGCGACCCATGAGGGCAAAACGGCGGCTGAGGTTTGCGCTGGCCTAAATAGCGCTTTTGACGCCCGCGTCATCCCTTCGGTGGCCTACACCGATCCAGAAGTCGCGTGGGTGGGTGTCACCGAGGAGCAGGCCAAGGCGCAAAAAATCAAATACGGCAAGGGCGTGTTCCCGTGGGCGGCGAGCGGCCGCGCGCTCGGCCTCGGGCGCGATGAAGGCATGACCAAGGTGCTGTTCGATGAAGAAACCGAGCGCGTGATCGGCGCCGGCATCGTCGGCCCCAACGCCGGCGATTTGATCGCCGAGGTGGCGCTCGCCATCGAAATGGGGTGCGAGGCCGCCGACATCGGTCTCACGGTCCATCCGCACCCGACCTTGTCGGAGACAATCGCGTTCTCGGCCGAAGCATTCGAAGGCACCATAACCGACCTCTATATGCCAAAGAAAAAGTAGCGATCGCGGAGGCGCGGGATAGATGTCCGTCCAACTCGCCTTCAAGGAATACGGCGGGGGGCCGCCGCTGGTCATTCTGCACGGCTTGTTCGGTTCGGGGCGCAATTGGCATACCATCGCCGGTCGATTGGCCGAGCGCTTCCATGTGTTTGCCATCGACCTGCGCAATCATGGCAGCTCGCCGTGGGCCGAACCGATGACCTATTCGGAGATCGTGGACGACCTGCGCTCCTTCCTCGAAGAGCGCGGCATCGAGCGGGCGGCGATCATGGGCCACAGCTTGGGCGGCAAGACCGCCATGCTGTTCGCGCTGCTCTATGGCCACATGGTAGACGCTGCGGTGATCGTCGATATCGCCCCGACCCGTTATACCCACTCCCATTTACCGACCGTGCGGGCCATGCAGCGCATCGATCTCGCCACGTGCAAGAACCGCGCGGAGGTTCAAGCTCGCCTTGGCGCCGCGCTCAATGACGACACACTTACCGCCTTTCTGATGCAAAATCTGGTTTCCCGCGACGGCGGGTACGCATGGCGCGTCAATCTGGACGCCATCGCGGCAAGCATGGACGACCTCCTCGGTTTTCCCATCGCCATGCCGGATCTCATGTATACGGGACCGTCGTTGTTCGTGACCGGCGACGGTTCGGACTACGTGGATGACGACCGCCACCGGAGCGACATTCAATCCTTCTTTCCCAAGGCGCAATTCCAGGTCATCGCCAACGCCGGCCACCGCGTTCACGTCGACCAACCCCGGAGTTTTTTAGACAGCGTCGGAGCATTCTTGGCGGATAATTTTACGCCCACGTGAAATGATGACGACGGACACATTTGT
>JAHCKI010000080.1 GCA_026125865.1 Rhodospirillales bacterium | reverse complement strand
TCGCGTTTCAACGCCCGCGCTGCGCCGCCTACGTCAAGTTCTCCCGACCGGGATCGGGCTACGCCCTTGCCGGCGTGTTCGTGGCGGTGCCAACGAACGATGGTCAGGACGGAAAGACGGAAACGCCCCGGGTCGCCGTCACCGGCGCCGGTCCTTGCGTCTTTCGCGCGAGGGACATGGAAGCGGCTCTGGCCCAACGGTTCGCGCCCGAAGCGATCGCCGGGATCACGGTACCGGAAGGCGAGCTTGTCACTGACTTGCACGCCTCGGCGGCGTATCGCGCCCATCTGGTAACGGTGATGGCGCAACGGGCCGTCGCCGCGGCTTTGGCGTAGGTGATCGGTCTTTCCGACACGTGACAACGCTCAGCAAACCTTGTAAGCGGCGGTGAGAGAGAGTATGCGTGCTCGCGATTTCGGAACACATCCTTGGAGATATGCATGATTTCATACCAACGGTCGGTGATATTGCGTGCAGTATTGCTGTTTGCCCTGATGGCAGCGTCTCTGCCGGCCGTGGCCGCGGATTCGAAAGGCCGTTTTGCGCCAAAGGGCGCCGGTCAGGTGACCTGCGACCAATTCCTGAAGGCCATCGAGGCCCACAAGGAAAACGGCATCCTTACCGTGGGATGGCTCGAAGGTTTCCTCACCGCCATCAATCAGGGCTTGCCGCAGACATTCGATATCGCACCCTGGCAAAGCAGCGATTCGATGGTTGGGTTGATCAAGCACAACTGCGAGAAAAACAAGGAGCAGCGGTTCCTTGCCGTGGTTGCGTCATTGATCGATTTCCTCAAGAGTACGCGGCTCCAGGAAGCGTCCGAGATGATCATCGCCGAATCCGGCGATAAGAAGATCGCCGTCTACAAGAGTGTCATGAAGGACGTTCAGAACAAGCTGATCGAGAAAGGACACTTGAGCGGTAGCGCCGATGGGCAGTTCGGACCGAAAACCAAAACCGCCATCGAAGCGTTTCAACAGTCGCAGGGTTTGGAAGCGACCGGTCTGCCCGATCAATCGACCCTGTGGCGGTTGTTGGCGGGGCCGAAGGGCAGCTGATAGACGGTAACGTCATCGCGGCTGTCGAGATCGATCAGTATGCCGTCGTCGGCCATGGTGACGTCGCGAACCCGGTCACCGTGACGCGTCAGCAGGGCGCGGCCGCCGATATCGCCCTTGAGGGCCGCAAGCATCGGGAACGCCGCGGCGGCCCACAACACCGGGTTGCCGCGTCGGCCCTTGAACGTGGGAACAAGGGCGAGTGGATCGCCGCCGCCGGCGAACGACGTGATCAACCGGTCGATATGATCGGGGCGGATGTGCGGCATGTCTCCCAGCATGATCAGGGCGCCGTCCAAACCTTGTGGCAGCGCCGTGATGCCGGCACGTATGGATGAGGCGAGGCCGGTCGCGTGGTTGGGGTTTTGTACGATCGTGGCGTCGAGGTGCCGAAGGGCGGCTCGGACCCGATCCTGCTCGTGACCGACAACGACCAATACCGGATGCGCTGACGATGCCAGCGAGGCGCCGACGGTGCGTTCGATCAACGTCATGCCGCCGAGATCGAGCAGCAGTTTGTTACCGCCCTCCATGCGGGTTGACTGCCCGGCCGCCAACACCACGGCCGCGATGCGCACAGGCACCTTCGTCGTCACGCGGTCATGACCCGGCGAACGCGCTTCCATAAGCGAACAGCGCCGGCGTCCCGCCTGTATGGAGGAAGACGACCGTATCGGAACCGGAAAAGCGGCCTTGGGCGATGAGATCGATGAGGCCGGCCATGGCCTTCCCCGTATACACCGGGTCGAGCACCAAACCTTCCGTGCGGGCGAGCCGCGTTACCGCCTCGACCATGGCCGCGGTCGGCAAACCGTAGGAGTCACCGGCGTAACCACCCTCGACCACGACCACGCCGTCGGTTTCGGGACGGGTCAGGCCGAGCTTCTTGCATGTGGCCGTCAGCACCCGCCACACAGTCGCCGCCGTCTCCGACGGATTGGCGTCGACGTCGATACCGATCACTCGGGTGCGGCTGCCGATGGCGTGGAAGCCGGCGATCAGGCCCGCCTGGGTGCCGCCGGAGGAAGCGGCATGGACGACACTATCAATGACAACGCCCATGTCATTGGCTTGTCGCTCCAACTCCATGGCGCAGTTGACGTATCCGAGGGCGCCGGTGGCGTTGGAGCCGCCAACCGGAATGATATAGGGGCGGCCGCCGCGCCGGTGGACCTGGTCAGCCAATGAAATCATGGCCGCGTCGCGGTCGGTGGCGGCGGGGTGAATGTGAATGCGAGCACCCAACAGCTCGTCGAGCTGAACGTTGCCCGTTTTCTCGTAGTCGGCGTCATTCCACGGCACGATCCGGGTCAGGACCAGGTCGCAGGCGAGGCCGCTTCGCGCCGCCGCCGCCGCGGTCTGTCGCACGTGATTTGATTGCACGCCGCCGGCCGAAATGATGGTATCGGCGCCCTGATCCTTGGCCTCGGCGATCAGGAATTCCAGCTTACGGGTCTTGTTGCCGCCGAGGGCGAGGCCGGTGCTATCGTCGCGCTTGATGAAGAGGCGGGGACCGCCCAGGGCTTCGCTCAGCCGTGTCAACGGTTCCAGGGGCGTCGGCAAATGCGCAAATCGCTCCCGGGCAAATCGGGCCAATTGCATGGGCTTACCACCAGTCATTTTTGTCATCGCGAGCGACCGGAGGGAGCGCGGCGATCCAGAACGTTCCGAGCTTTCTGGATTGCTTCGTCGCCTGCGGCTCCTCGCAAAGACGGATAACGGGTCTCTCTAAAATTGACCGGTGGTAGAGTCGCATGGGCGGTCCCCTTTGTCTTCGATCGATTTGCCAGTCTAGCGCATCTTCAGTTGGCCCGCATGGGTGCGGCCGACTTGGCGAGGCGGACCAGCTGGACGAACTCGGTGCGATAGCCGAATGGGTCGCCGCCTTTGTTGGCCTGGGCGAGGGCGATGACGTCGTCGTACCCGAATGCGCCGGTATAGCGGCCGCCCTTCAGGATCTGGCCGAACGCCGCAACGGATGTCGCCCAGTTGGTTTCCCTTCGGATGGTATCCGAGAAAGTCTCGTTAGCCGCGCCGATGGGCTGAGTGAACAGCCTCGATGTGTCTTCGTCCGGCAGCTTGTAGCGGATCTTGAGGAACGCGAACTCCCCGTCCAACGGCGGTGTTTTCTGTTGTTCGGCGGTCGGCGCGTAACGGCGCTCCGCGACAAGGCGCGGCCCGTCGGTGGGGGTGATCTCGTAGATGGCCGTCACCGTGTGACCGGCGCCGATGTCGCCGGCATCGACCGCGTCGTTGCGGAAGTCTTCGCGATTGAGAGCGCGGGTCTCATAACCGATCAGACGGTACTCGGCGACCGTGGCCGGGTTGAATTCCACCTGTATCTTGACGTCCTTGGCGATGGTGAAGAGGGTTCCGCCGGCTTCCTCGACCAGCACCTTACGCGCTTCGCTCAGGGTATCGATGTAGGCCGCGACGCCGTTGCCGTTCTGGGCGAGCGCCTGCATCATCCGGTCGTTGAGGTTGCCTTGACCGAAACCGAGGACGGAAAGGTAGATCCCGGTATCGCGTTTGCGTTCAACGAAATCCTTGAGTTCTTCGGAACTGGTAATACCTACATTGAAATCGCCGTCGGTGGCCAGAATCACCCGATTGACGGCGTCCTTGTCGAATGAGGCTTCGGCGAGTTGGTACGCTTGGCGGATACCCTCGGCGCCGGCGGTCGAGCCGCCCGCGCTCAACCGATCCAGTGCCTGCAGGATTTTTGCCTTGTCCTTGACCGCTGTCGGCTCCAGGACGGTGCCGGCGGCGCCGGCATAGACGACGATCGCGATGGTGTCTTCGGGAGCCAGGGTGTCGACCAGCATCCGCATGGAGGTTTTGAGCAACGGCAGCTTGTCGGGGCTGTTCATGGAGCCGGAGACATCGAGCAGGAAAACGAGATTGCTGCGCGGCTTTTCGGCGGGGGCCATGTCGAAGCCCTTGATGCCGATGTGCACCAGCTTGCGCCCCTCGGCCCAGGGCGACGCCGTGACGGCCACGGTGGGGCGGAACGGCATGTCCCGGCTTTCCGGCAGGGGGTAGTCGTAGTCGAAGTAGTTGATCATTTCCTCGATGCGCACCGCGTCCTTTTGCGGCAGAACCCCCTGACTGAGTTGCCGGCGGACGAAGCTGTAAGAGGCCGTGTCCACATCGATGGAGAATGTCGAAATCGGGTTCTCGCTAACCAGCTTGACCGGGTTGTCGGTCACGTTTTCGAACCTGTCGCGCCCGGTGTCCTGGTACACCCGTGGTGGCATGGGTTCGCTTTCGGCGATCCGGAATGCCGCCGTCGGGGCAGAGCTAGCAGCAGGAGCAGGGGCAAGCTCACCGCTCGCCGATTGTTGTCTAACCATGCCCGAAACTGTCCGGTCACGTTCGGCCGTTGGCGACCGCTTCAATGCCAATGTTTCGGGACGAAGCACCTTGGCAATGGGTGGCGGTGTCGCCGGTGGCGAAGATTGGGTGGCGTTGGCCCGGAGCTCCGCCGGTTCCGGGCGGGACATTGGCGCGGTCTTCTCTTCCTGCACATCCTCCCCCAAACTTGCGACATCGCCCAAGCGCTTCGCTCCATTGTAGTCGGTAGCGAAATGTAGAGTGAAACCCACCGCCAGAACGGCCACCATCGCCGTCGCCATGCCGCCGTAAACCATTTTGCTGTTCATCGATCGTCTCCACTGCGAGCTGTTGACCTTGCCCATGAGACGACCGAACCAGGAGCGACCTTGGTGCTGATCTTGATTTTTTTTGTACTCAGTTTCGAATGCGGCGATGGCGGCATTGATGGCGCGCCGTTTGGCGGCGTCATTGGGCGGCGGCGGTGCACCGTGCAGGACGGCCCTCAATGTTTCCTTATCCACAGTCTGGGTCTCCCGTCTGCTTCAAAGACCTTGCCAAACGTTTGCGCGCCCGGTGAATACGCCAGGAGATGGTGGTTTCCGCACACTCCAAGACTTTCGCGGCCTCGCGATGGGACAGATCCTCCCCGAACACCAGGAACACCGCGTCTTTCTCCTTCGCGGGCAGGTCATCGATCCGGTCCAGGAGTTGGCGCGTGAACACCTGCTGTTCCTGATCGGGAGAGGGGTCGTGGACATTCTCGGTCATAGCGTCCTCGCCGCGTTCCTCGCGCCGTCGGATCCTTGTCTCACGGCGCTGCCAATCACGGGCCGCGTTGAGAACGAGCCGGTAGAGCCAAGTGGTGAATGCGGCTTCGCCTCGGAAGCGCAAAATACCGCGTGCCAGGTCGACGCACGCCTCCTGCGCCACATCCTCGGCATCGTCCGCGGACCGGCACCAGCGATAGGCTATCCTGAACATCGTGTCGTAGTGGCGCTCCAGCAATGTTTCGAGCGCGCGGCTGTCGCCGTTCCGTATGCACGCGATCAAGGCATTGTCGTCGAGGTCTCGAATGGCCGGCCGATCCATCAAGCACGCGCTCTCCAGTCGTGAGACGTACGCTCACAATAGAACCTTGGTCAATTTGTCCGCGCAGAACAAGAATTCGGTTCGGCGGTACTTCCATCGACCCGAGACTGCATTTGGTCTGTCAGCCACTGGTCAGCCTGCTGTATCATTTGCGGGAAGCCATTTGCGCTTGGAGTAAGCCATGGAACTGGAACACGAGAACCCCGTGGTGCGGGAATTCGGACCCGATACGAGCCTGCTGCGCCGTCGGATTCTGGGCGTGATCTTGATCGCATTGGTGTTGGGCTTTCTCACGGTTGTGGTGGTTTTCTACGGCAGCGACGGTTCAACCGCGTTCTTCGGGAACGCCACCAGCGAGGGCCACAAGGAGGACGGAAGCATCGTGAGTTTCGCTGTCAAGGCCGGGGGATTGGCGCTCCTCGCCTGTATCGTGCCGTGGCTGGCGACACGCCGTTGGAAGCGTTGAGTTGGCTCGGGTGAAGCCGGAGACTTTGGTGCGGATTTACACGGTTGGGCATTCGACACACGCGACCAACGACTTCATCCAGTTGCTGCGCGGTGTTGACGCAACGCTACTAGTAGATGTCCGCTCGGTGCCGCGCTCGCGGACGAACCCGCAATTCAACGCCGATGTCCTGCCGCAAGCGCTTGCCGATGCCGGTATCGGATATCGCCATCTGAAGGCGCTCGGTGGATTGCGCAAACGGCAGGATCTGGGAAGGCCGTCGCCGAACACGTTCTGGAAGGAGGGCGGCTTTCGCAACTATGCGGACTACGCGCTGACGGCGCCGTTCCGTGAAGGTCTTACCGAGCTATTGTCGCTGGCGGCGGGAGGCACGGCCGTTCTCATGTGTGCCGAAGCCCTGTGGTGGCAATGCCACCGCAGAATCGTTACCGATTACCTCATCAACGCCGGTATCGAGGTCGTCCACATCCTCGCAACCGGCAAGACCGAACCGGCACGGCTCTCCGCCGAGGCCGTTCCCCAGGGCGACGGCACGCTCACCTATCCACCGCTCCAGGGGACGCTGTTGTGACGTTCACTTACGCCGAAAGAAAGTCCACGAAATAACGTGTGTAGAGGTCCGGTTGTTCGATGTTGAGGGAGTGGCCGACGTCGGCGATGATTTCAAGCCGGCAATCGGGCATGCACCGCGTCATCTCCTCCATTTCGGCGCGCGGGATAAAGGCATCGAGCGCACCCCACAACACCAGGTGCGGATGGGGGATGCCGGCTTGGCGTTCGCGCATGGCGCCATTTTCCCAGGCGCGGTTGAGGTGGAATGGTGTGCCGAACCACACACCGTCCGAAACACCGCAAGTCTTGTCGACCAGTCGCTCGAACAGATCCCGCTGGCTTGCCGTAACGTGCTCGGCGTACTTCGGCTCCGCGCCCGGCACCAAGTGCTCGATGCGGAACAGGGTACACGCCGCCAGCGCCAGTGCCTTGCGGGTGTTCTTGCGGGATGCCTTCATGATCTCGAAAAACACGTGACTTTCTGGCGCAAACGGGATTCCGCTGGGACATGCCGGGGCGAGAGCCAGAATCTTGCCGAAGCGCTGCGGTTGGGCCAGCAGCATATGGAAGGCGATGAGGCCGCCGGTGGAATGGGTGGCGAGGTGACAGTGTTCGATGGCCAGCGCGTCGAGGACCGCCAGCATGTCCGCGGCGTGTTGTTCGATGGCGTAGTTGGCGAAGTCCGTCGTGGGCGCCGGCTTGTCCGAATCGCCGCAACCGCGCCAATCGATGCCGACAACGCGGAACCGGTCCGGCAACCTCGCCGCCGTCAGTTCGAACCAGTCGGCGCAGGCGAGATTGCCGTGAATGAACACGACCGTGATGTCACCATGCCCCCATTGTCTCCAATTCAACCGGATATCGCCAATATCGACCAACGACATGGGGTGTGATGATCTCCCTCAACAGGGTTCGCAATGAATTCGTCATGGGTACGGCAAATGGCCGACCTTGATCTGTTGGTAGCACAGGTTAATGATACGGCGATAGCGAAGGGGATAGACGAGGGGCCGCCGATGTTGATGACCGAATCGAGCTTTCTAAGCCTGGGGCCGCATGGGTTTCATCGAATCGTTTATTTCGAATGGGGTAGGCCCGACAACGGCAATGTGCTGGTCTGTGTCCATGGACTGACGCGGCGGGGCCGCGATTTCGACACCCTTGCGGAAGCCCTGGCTGACCACTATCGGGTCGTGTGCGTGGACCTGCCTGGACGCGGTCAAAGCGATTGGTTGCCGATTGCCGGCGACTATCAGCCGACGACCTATGTGCAGGACATGGCGGCGTTGTTGGCGCGCCTCGGGGTCGAACGGGTGGATTGGCTCGGTGTATCCCTCGGCGGACTTTTAGGAATGATGCTGGCGGCGCAACCCAAAACACCGATCCGCAAATTGGTGCTCGACGACGTCGGCGCTTACATCGGTTTACCCGCCCTGCAACGGATCGCGAGCTTCGTCGGGGCCGATCCGAGTTTCGATGAGCTTGGGCAACTGGAAGCGCACCTTCGCGACGTGTGCGCTCCCTACGGCCCTTTGACTGACGAGCAGTGGGGGCACGTGGCGCGCTACGGATCGCGACGAGACGACGCGACCGGGAAATGGAAATTGCATTACGACCCCAGCATCGCGGAACCCTTCAAGGAGGGATTCAGCGAGCCGGCCGCAATTTGGCCTGTATGGGATCTTATCTCCTGTCCGGTTTTGCTGCTTCGAGGGATGGAATCGGACGTCCTGACCAAGGAGACGGCGGACGAAATGCTGACCCGTGGCCCAAAGACCGATCTGGTTGAATTTGCGGGCGTCGGACATGCGCCCATGCTGATGGATGACGAGCAAATCAGGCCCGTGCGGAAGTGGCTCTCGGCGTAGATCCTCTCCCCCGGTTTGAGTGCGGTATGTCGAGACAAAGGGAGTTGTTCCGCGATGTCGATGGTCGAAAAAAACTATCCGAGCCTTGGACCCCATGGTTTTCACAAGATCGCGTATTTTCAATGGGGTGACGCCCATAACGGCCGCGTCCTGATTTGCGTGCACGGACTTGCCCGCCGTGGCCGCGACTTCGATCATCTGGCGGCCGGTTTGGAGGACGTCTACAGGGTGGCCTGTCCGGACCTGCCGGGGCGCGGAAACAGCCACTGGCTGCCCCTGGCGGCCGACTACCAGCCGACGACCTACATGAGCGACATGGCGGCGCTGATCGCGCGCCTTGGCGCCGACCAGGTGGATTGGGTGGGAACTTCCCTCGGCGGCCTGTTGGGCATGATGCTTGCGGCCCAGCCCAATACGCCGATTCGCAAGCTGGTGGTCAACGATATCGGCGGGTTCATCGACCTGCCGGCCTTGCA
>JAHCKI010000008.1 GCA_026125865.1 Rhodospirillales bacterium | reverse complement strand
ACTCCTGGCAGCAAGACAACCTAGTCCGTCGCGGCCTTTATCAATCCGGAAACCGGTGCCTCTCAGAACGAACTGTATTACGCCAACAATTCTCATGTTCCATTGTTGTCTTTTCCCCCGCCGAACTGGCGCGGCTGCGTTTTCAGTCGCTACCTGAGCGGCTTACCCGCCGACGGCCAAGCCGACATCGAAAAGGAGCCCTATTCCGGAGGCGGTGTGGATTGGATGGGTTGGCAGCCCATTTTCCCGGGTGAGCACACTCAGTGGGGCGGAGAGCCGAAATGGGGCGGCGTATGCGAACTCTCTGTTGGCGGCGAAGAGTGTGCGGATTGTTCCTCTTCCCGCATTTTGCCGCTGACCAATGTCAAATCCGAAGTTCTGGATGCCATCGATGGGCTCGGATCGAGCGGTAACACCAATATTCCCGCCGGATTGGGCTGGGCGTGGCGGGTCTTGACGCCGGAGCCCCCCTTTACCCAGGCCGTGCTCAATCCTGATTACAACCGCGAACAAGCCATCGTGTTGCTTACCGACGGCGAGAATTGCGCCGCCTCTGGCGATGGCTACCGAGCGGTATTCGGACTATGTGGCTGGAGCGGCAGTCGCGACGCCATGGACGAACGCCTGCGCTTGTTGTCCGCCAACGTCAAGGCCGACGGGGTACGCGTCTATGTCATCCAATTCGCCAACGAAGGCAGCGAACTGCAAACACTCCTCAAAGAGGTCGCCAGCGGTCCCGACACGCCCTATTACTACTACGCACCGAGCCGAGACAGCCTGCTCCTGGCGTTCCACGAAATCGCCAATCACCTCTCACAGCTTAGGCTGACCAAGTAAATTTCAATTCGGCTGCAGACTTATCAGCCGAGTCTACGATATGCGGGCCGGATTATCCGGCCCGCAACTTTATTGATCAAGCGGCTCGCATGTTGGCGAGGAAATCGTCCATCAGGCGATTGAGCCCCTCCGACTGCTGCGAAAGCTCATTTGCGGCTCCGAGAACCTGACTGGCCGCTGCGCCGGTTTCGGCGACCGTTGTCTGCACGGACGCGATGCTGCTCGACACCCCTTTTGTTCCTGTCGCGGCCTCCTGGGCGTTCTTGGAAATCTCCAACGTTGAGGCGCTCTGCTCTTCGACCGCAATATTGATGGATGCCGCGGTTTCGCTCAATTGCGCGATGACTTCGCGAATATCCTCGATGGCCCGCACGGAATCACTCGTTGCAGCCTGCATGGCGTTGATCTGGCTGGAAATTTCTTCCGTCGCCGTCGCCGTCTGATTGGCCAGGGACTTGACCTCGGAGGCAACGACAGCAAACCCCTTACCCGCGTCTCCGGCGCGGGCGGCCTCGATCGTGGCATTCAGGGCCAAAAGATTGGTCTGCTCGGCGATGTCGGTGATCAACTTCACCACGTCACCCACTTTTCGCGCCATGTCCGCCAGGTTTTGGGTTGTCGTTGTTGCCGCCTGGCTGCTGTGCTGCGCCTGTTCGGCCACATCACGAGAGCGTGCGACTTGGCGACCGATTTCGGAGACCGAACCGGAAAGCTGCTCCGAAGCCGCCGCCATCGCCTCCACGTTGGTGGAGGTCTCCTCGGTTGCGCCGGCGACCGCCATTGCCTGTTCGTTGGCCAATTCCGCCGTGTGCGCCATACTCTCGGCGACCGAACGCATCTCCGTCGCGGCGGCGGCGATTGTCTGGACCACGTTTTTAACGCTGCCTTCGATGTCATCAGCCATTTTTAGCCGGGTTTGACGCTGCTGTTCCTCGGCGCGCTTTGCAGATTCGATTTGCTCCTTTTCAAGGAGATCTTTCTTGATGGCGTTGTCCTTGAATACCTGAAGGGTTTCCGCCATACGGCCGATTTCGTCGCTGCGCTCGCGTCCGTGTATCGTGATGGAATGATCACCGGCCGCCAGCGCCGCCATGGTCGCGGTCATCTTGGTGATTGGGCGGCCAACGAGGTAGCGCGACGTCATCCAGATCCCGAGAGCAATCACCAACGCGCTTACGGCGGCGATCCCGATGAGTTCATACAGTGATTCCTGAACCCTGGATTCAAGCGGTCTCAGATTCCAGGCGATGGCTAGTGTACCGTTGCGCGTGCCGTCCTTACCTCGCCCCGCCGGTAAGGCGACGATGAAGCTATGTTCCTTCATTTCGGTGTAAAGGCTGTTATCGCTGCCGTCGCGCGACAGGGAGCGCTGCAAGACCGGAGCCAGTGCTTGGGCATCAAAGCCCTCGCCACTGTGAGTCGTGACGACGTCCCCATCGCGATTCCAAGTCATGATGGCGCCAATAGAAGAGTCGGTAGCATTTGCGAAAGAGCTATAGGCTTCTTCAACCGCCGCCGCCTTATTCCATTTGAGTCCGCCGGCCACGTGTTCTGCAAGAACCTGCGTGGTGAGAAGGAAGGCCTTGTGCCCTTCATTGTGGAGGCTCGATCGTTGCTTCTGGCTGGCCGCGAAAGCAACGATGGCAAAGGCTGCGACGACGGCGATGGTCAGCACCACGACCAGCTTCTGAGCGATCGATTGCGAACGAATGATCGATCTGACGGGTGCTGATCGGCTGGTTACCGTCTTAACCATTTCGGACATAGGAAGGCTCGCTATTGGAAATAGCCATTTCAGCTCGAGAACAGGGCATTGCCATTAGGGCAGCGCTTCCACGTCAACGCCGACCGTAATCGAGCCGATCACTTGGCCGTTCGCCGGATCGGCGATGGACATGCTGACCTGCGACTGAAACGCTTGAGTGGATTCATCCTTCTCGACTTCATCCACGAAAATCGCGTCGGCGCCCTGAAGAAATGTCTTTTGCCACTTCGCTTCGTCGCCTTGCCAATAGTCCGAGGTCGGGTCGCTCTGGCCCACATTCAGTCCCTTGTTGTCCATGACAATGATCTCGGTCACCAAACCTTGGGTGGCGTCCTTCACCGACTTCAGGTGTTTTGACAAGTCATTGCTGAGGACTTTGTCGATCAAGGGATGGGAAGACGCAGACGTCTCGGCGCGCCATTGTTTGTCCTTGGCATCGATATCGCCTTGGCTCAGGTCGGCGTTCGCAGCGTTCTGCGCCTTGACCGCGTCGACAACCAAGGGATCGCTGATCCACTTGGCGACATTGTTTTTGGCAAACTCGGTCACAGGAGCGACATGACTGTCGGTGGCCTGGGCGACGGTAGCGATCATTAAACTACCCACGACGATCGTTGAAAGCGTCATACGCATGGTACTTCTCACCCTTCTCATGGAACTTGTTCGCGGGGACTCGGGGCCTCAGAAACGGGCGGAAGAATGAGCCCCGTATGGGGGAGATTACTACCCTGTTATCGTGGAGATATCAACTTTTAATAAGTGTATGAAGATTTTTTTCAATCTAAAGAAGGTGTCGAGACAAGGCTTTCCTCCGACCTCTCAGGGGGTCGGTAGGTAATCAAGCGGTCGTTGCGGGAAGAATTCGTTGCATCTCGTCAGGTGACCCAAAGATCTCCATCCGCAATGAGCTGCTCCAAATTCAAATCTTTCCCGTCCTTGAGGATGGCGAGCGTTTGGGTACCGCCTTTCAATTCCCCATTGCCGTCGAACTGAATGAGCAAATCTCCGTTTGTGACTTTGGTTCGCAAATATTCTGAAAAATCACCGATGTTGTTATCCGCGAACGCGGATATCTTTAGCCAGATTTTGTCGAGGCCGGGCTTGAAATCCCGGACCGTATCGGCGCGGTTACCGTCGTCGAAAATAAACGTGTCCTCGCCGTCGCCACCGATGAGCACATCCCGCCCAGGACCGCCATTCAAGCTGTCCGCGCCCGCGCCTCCTTGAAGCCGGTCATTTCCTGGCCCGCCGAGTAGAACGTCGTTTCCATCCTGTCCGTTCAACCTATCATTGCCGGCATCGCCATGAATTTCGTCTTCACCATCGCGACCGTTTATCGTGTCTCTGCCGCCTTTGCCGTGAATGCTGTCGTCTTCATTCGTGCCGTTCAGGGTTTCGCTTTTGTCGGTTCCGTCTATCTCATTTATTTTACTCGTATCGCCCTTGCCACTTCCGTCCACCCACGTCGCTTTCGTTACAACCCCGTCGTGACCATTGCCGGTGCGGTCGACCACGGCCGTGCCGCTGTCCTGGAAGGTATAGTGGGCGACGAGACCGTGTTCGTTGCCCGTCAGATCCGCGCCCAAATCGCTTTTAATGTCATCCGGCTGGCGGGAGTGATCCCACAATCGCACCTCATCAATGGAGCCGATCACACCTTCGCCGATGATGAATTCCCCATTGGAGGAGACGAGACTGGATTTCGATGCCGCCGACGCGATCAAGTTGCCGTCAACATAGAAATACTCATTCGCCCCTTTACGCACGAGAGCAATGTCGTGCCAAGCATTCAAGGCAATGCCGTGATTGTCTTCTTGAAGCAAATCAATGGAGCCGTTTGGGGTCGGCAAGGCGCCTTTGGGAGATCCATGCAGGAACTCCAGTGTTCCGTTGGTGAGCTTCAGGAAGAACCCGTTTTTTTCCCAATCGGTCGATTTCTGCACAAGGATCTGGTGTCCTGAGAAGCTGTCAAAACGGGCACGGACTTCGATCGTGAAGTCTCCAGTCGGATCGAGAGCCTTGTGGTGCGGCACGCTCACATCGCCGTGGCCGTCGAATTTGATGGCGGATACGCTTGAAGCGTCACTGTCAGCGATGTCGATGAGGCTGGCGGCCGTATTCAAAGTGGCACGCGAACCATCCGGTGCGGCCGCCAACACCGTAAACGTGGGAGCGGCGTCGAGTTCGAAATCGATGAGGTTCGAATTGGCAACCGATATGGTCCCGTTTTTAGGATCGATGGCGAAGCGGCCCAGCGGGTCATTGAGCAGGGAATAGGTAACGTCGGCCGGCTGGCCGTCGCTTGTCAGCGCCATGACGACTCCGACCTTGGTGCCGACGGGAGCGTGTTCCTCGACCTCCAAGGACTCGATCGTTTGCAGCACAAATGAAGACTCCCTGGGGCCGTACACGCGGACGTAGTCGATCATGTAGTCCGCGGGAAAAACCGTTGAATTGTTCGGCGCCCCCGGCCAATTCCCTCCCACCGCCAAATTGAGCTGCAGGTACATGGGACTATGCAGGTCGGCCGGTGTCGGCCGTGAGACGATTTCGGTTCCGTCCAGGAACCAGACCAGTTCCGACGGTGTCCATTTCAGCCCGAAGGTATGGAAATCGCGGGAAAGATCGGCGGTCGCTATGCAATGAATGAAACAAGAGTTGCCTGTTCGTTAGTGCGCAAGACGACGTAGAGGTCGATGTGTCATCGCCGAGGACTTCTTAAGAATGTCAGATTTCGCCGAGTTGGAGACATTGTTCGGGATGTATTCGGGTGAAGGAAGCATCCAGAAAGCCGGCCACAACCCTGCCCTCAGGGATCCCTTGGCGCGCACCTCAAAATAACCATAGGTCTGGGAAAAGGACTCTCGGTCGTCAGCAACCCGGACGTGTACGCGCCCTCGATGTCATTTTTCAGCGACGCCGGCGCGACCTCCGCTCGGATGGAGAACGCCATCATCAATGACAAACGGGTTAACCTTGTCGATGCGGGGATTTGACGTAATATTGCAGCTCGCTGATCCGGATGTCGTTTCCCCCATTGGTGGAGGTTTCCACGTCGCTTGAACCATTCCAAAGGTTGAGGTTGTCGAATTCGTCCTCAAATGCCTTGACCCACCCGGAGGTCACTCTTGGTCGCTCATGTCTTCAACTCACTAAAGATCGAAACTACCGCATTTGCGATTTTCAAAAATAAACGAGGAATGTGTCAACAATACAAAAAATTACGGAACCAAAGAATTTTTGTTTCTAAGAACCGCTCAAATTGCCGACAACGAAAATAATAAAGCCGTTTCGATGTTATTTCTTAAGCGGCGCGTAAACAAAAAATGTATTCGAACCCCCAATTGAATTCACCATTCGGAGGTTTGTTGGCACCTTGTTAGCATCATACTTGACGTCTTCATTTGCGGTCTTGTGGTCATGCCACCCACTGCAATTCCAAAATATATACCGCATTTTGACGTATTTATGTTCCATTGCTCACTTATCACAAAGTGATCAACGCTTTTTTTATCTCCACTGCCCCCCGAAAAGGTCGCCAGATAACACCTTGAAATAAATGAAACATACGGCTGTTTTCTTCATAGATAACCGCCTTAAATTCACCTCCCGGCTTCTGGCATCGATTTTGCTTAGTTTCGAAACGCGGGGCATTACGCGTGCGCCGGCAGCGGAGAGATGCAATAGGAACAACACAATGACTGCAAAGAAGATCGCACGCTACGCGACTGCTGCCGCCATGGATTGGCGCCAATATCGGCCTATGCTGGCGATGGCGCGGGTCCCAGGGGAATTTTCGGCGAACATTGGAATATTCAGCGACTATCACTTTCGTGGCACCTCCCAGACAGGCGAGGACCCGGCGATTCAGGGCGGTATCGACTATTCGCTGAATACCGGCATCCAGGATACGAGTGTATATGTTGGTGTGTGGGGCTCCAATGTCGACTTCAATGATGGCGATGAAGCGCAAGTGGAACTCGATGTCTATGGCGGCTTCGCGGGCACGATCGAGGGGGTGGATTGGCAACTGGGTGCGCTAGGCTACCTATATCCCGGCGCGTCAAGTTCCCTGAACTATGACTATGTCGAGGTCGCCGCAAGTCTCGGCTACACCTTCTACGATCTGGTCACAGTCGGTATCGGCTACAATTATTCCCCGACTATTTCTGCGGCCAGTGGCGATGGACACTATTTGCAGGGCACGGTATCCACGTCACCGTTGCCCGAAAGCAAAGAACGCCGGTTTCGGCCTATCCATCGACGGTCTTGTCGGCCACCAGTGGGTCGAAGACAACGCGACGTTTGGTGCGCCCGACTACCTGACATGGTCCATCGGAGCGTCCGTCAGCTATGAGATGTTGACATTGGGTATCAGCTATGTCGAGCACCGATTTGTCCGATGCCGATTGCTTCAATGAACTGTGCGAGGTCTGCGCCATCGCGTTTCTGAAGGCCTCGTTTTAAACGTACCCCGGACTTAAGAAGGATAACGCTCTATTTGCCTTCTACCTTCGCCGCCCTGGACTTTCCAGGCCGGCGAAGGGTCGTTGCGTTTTGCCGCGGTTCGGCATAACCAGTCGCTTGTCGCTTGCTTCCTGGTGTCGCTTTCTAGAGCACGATGCGATTGGGCTCGATCAGCCTAATTGCATGGTCGTGCTCTATATCATTGTTTTCTAGAGGAAAAAACCATATCGGTGACTCGACTTAATCGCATTTTGCTCTAGCATCACGACATGGCCTGCACGCCAACAACACCCTCGGCAACAACGGTTGGGCAAAGCCCGAACAGCGCCGAAGCGTTGGCCGATATGCTGTTGCGGGCCGGGGTTCCGTTCGATGTCCAAGGGATCGAGGATTTGCTGGCCGGTATCGCATCCGCACCGATCGGCATGGACCCTGACGCGTGGACACGGCTTGTCGCGCTACGGATTCCGCCCGACCTGAAGGAACGACTGCAAGCGATAAGCAACACCGCCGCCGGGACCACCGGACTCGCGATGAGGACGTTGCGCGACGCCTCGCGGATTTGCGGAAAGTCTTTCGACGACGGCGATTGGCCGGTTTCATCGTGCCCCATGCCGACGAGCACCAGAACGAACAGTTGGCGCCCGGTTCGGAGCGTTTGACCTGGCTCACCGGCTTCACCGGTTCCGCCGGCGTCGCCGTCGTTTCGCGGGAGCGCCGCCTTGTTTGTGGATGGCCGCTATACGACACAGGCTGCGGTCGAGGTGAAGGATGACCACTGCGAAATTTGTCACCTCCTGGACGAGCCGCCGTTCGAGTGGATCGCTGAGTGCTTACCGAGCGGTGGACGCCTCGGTTTTGATCCCTGGCTTCATACAACCGGCGAAGTCGGAGCGTACCGCGGCGCATGCCGAAAAGCCGGCGTACGTCTGTAGCCGGAGGACAATCCGATGAATGGGATAACCGGCCGCCGCCGCCCATTGCGCCCATCGCAATGACGGCGTACGCCGGGCCGTCTTCCGGCCAAAGAAACAGTCGCCGAGGCTCTGCTCGGGACACGTTATATCGCGGCCGTGGTTACCGCGCCGGATTCCAGCTTGGCTGCTCAACATCCGCGGCGGCGATATGCCCCACACCCCGCTCCCCGCCTTCGTCTTACAGGCGGGGATGGCCGGGTGGATCTGTTCGTATCCGTAAGTTCGCTGCCGGAACCCGCTCTCTACTCGGCGACGGCGTGACGGTTTTTCCGTCCGACGCCTTGGGTGAAACACTGGATCGCCTTGGAACGAGCAAGAGCGTCGTTCGGCTCGATGACGACAAGGTTCCGTTTTGGATCAGAGAGCGCCTGCGACGCGCCGGCGCCGAATTGGCGGTGGCACAGGATCCGTGTGCGCTGCCCAAGGCCACGAAGAATGAATGCGAATTGGAGGGCATGAAGGCGGCGCATCGCCGCGACGGCGTCGCCTTGGTCCGTTTTTTCGCATGGCTCCATGGCGCGGTTCTCACGGACGATGTGACGGAGATTGGCGCCGCCGAACGTCTCGAAGCATTCCGCCGGGACGGGGACCTTTTTCGGGGATGCAGCTTTCCGACGATTTCCGCCGCCGGTCCCAATGGCGCGATCGTTCACTACCGGGCAAGGCAGGAGACCAATCGCCCCTTGGAAGCGGGAACCCTTTTTCTGGTGGATTCCGGCGGCCAGTACCTGGACGGAACGACGGACGTGACGCGCACCATCGCGGTCGGTGAACCGAGCGATGAAATGCGCGATCGGTTTACCAGGGTGCTGAAGGGCCACATCGCCATCGCCACCGCGCGATTTCCGGCGGGAACGACCGGGCCGCAACTGGATGCCCTGGCCCGTCAAGCCCTCTGGGACGTCGGCCTGGATTATGACCACGGTACCGGCCATGGCGTCGGAGCCTATTTGAACGTGCACGAAGGTCCGCACCGGATATCCAAGGTCGCCAACAAAACGGCGTTGAAGCCCGGCATGATCATCTCCAACGAACCGGGCTACTACAAGCCCGGGGCGTACGGAATCCGGATCGAAAACCTGGTTTCGGTCACACCGGCGGCGATGCCCGAGGGCGCGGAGAAAGAGTTGTATTGTTTCGAGACTCTGACCTTGGCGCCGATCGACCTGAACCTAGTGAACGAGGCCATGCTGACACTGAAAGAAATGGCATGGCTCAACGCATACCACGCCAGGGTGCGAACGGTTCTGCAACCGCTTGTCGACCCGCAAACCAACGCTTGGCTGGATACCGCGACGCGCCCCCTATCCGAACAACCGGCCTCACGGTAAACCCGCTCTCGCCGCTGACTTATCTATCGTCTAGTTGTTCGGGAATGAGACTGGTTATGAATGGCGGCAAAGTAAAAGCGGCACTGTGCATCGCGGGGGAATAGTACCGGCACTGCAGGCCCGCCGCGGCAAACCTTTTCGACAGGACATCGACCGACACCTGGCGCAGACCTGCCGCGTTGCTGGCCCATCCCAGTGTCATGTGACCGCCCACATAGGTCGGTACAACGGCAAGATAAAAGCCGACGTCACTGAAGTACGGTCTCAGTCGACGATAGCTGTCCGTCACCTCGGAACTTTGAAAGAACGGCACCCCGCATTGCGTGACCAGCACGCCGCCGTCGCCCAAGAGACGGCAGCAATCCGCGTAGAACGCTTCCGTGAACAGGACTTCTCCCGGTCCCATGGGATCGGTGGAATCCACGATGATTGCATCGAAACTATCCGAGGATTCCGCGACATACTTTATGCCGTCGGCGATAATGAGCTCGGCGCGAGGATCGTCGAACGCCCCATCGCTCAAGCTCGGAAGGAACTTGCGACACTCTTCGACGACACGACCGTCGATTTCCACCATGACCGCCTTTTCGACCGGATGGCGTAAAACCTCCCTCAGCACACCGCCGTCACCACCGCCAATGATCAACACACGGTTGGCGTCGCCATGCGCGAGCATGGGAACATGCGTGATCATCTCATGGTAAACAAACTCGTCCCTTTCCGTTGTCTGAACGACACCGTCCAGGAAGAGCGTTCGACCGAAGCCCTTGGTCTCGGCCACGACTATTTCTTGGAAGTCGGTTTTTTCCCTGTGCAATTCACGCGTGACAAGCAGGCGCTGTTCAAAGCCTTGCTCGTCGTACAGGGTTTCCGCCACCCACGTCATTTCACCCTGCCCCGCCGCTGCTCCGAAAGATCGACGGTCTGGGGCTGAAAGGTTTCCATCAGAATTGGAAGAGATTGGTGCGGATTGCACTTCCCGCACATGAAAACGTCGATTGCCGCGAAATCCCGTTCCGGCCAAGTGTGAATGCTGATGTGGGATTCGGCGAGCACAACCACGCCCGATACCCCGCCACCCTCGCCGAATTGGTGCATGTAGGAGTGAAGAATGGTGGCATTCGCAGCGGTAGCCGCCGCTTTAAGGGCATTCACAATGGCTTCCGGGTCGGTCAAATTACTGGCGCCCCAGAAGTCGACGAGGAGATGACCGCCTGCGTATCGCTCGCCATCCTTTTCGATGAAATAATCCGGACCAACGGAAACTCCGGCATCAGCGTCTGGCACCGGATCAAATTCTTCGAAAACACCCTCGGACATTCCCGTACGTCACCTCGCTTGCATCCAAAAATTTGAAGGAGCGGGTTCATACAAGAAACCTGCCCGCGATGGCAAGGAGAATGTTACGCTTGGGGCCTATGTCGAGCGCAGGCTCAGGGGCGCGACGCGAATTCAGTTGATGGCGCTTAGACCGTCCTTTTGCAGCCGATCGCGATAGGCGGCGAGAAAAGCCTGAAAATTCTCGACGTTCTCGACATTGTCGGCGACGGCGTCGTTGAGACCCGCAAAGGCAATGCCGCGATCCGGCGCAATGAGACGGAAAGCATCGCGATAGGGCGTCGCGTCCATCGCCGTTCCGTAGTCGTCGCCCAAACGCCTTAGACCATAATCGTCGCCACCCAGCGTCAAGGCAACCGCCTGATTGAGGACATGGCGGGCTTGCACCCCATCGAGCGGTTGTCCCGGATGGGCTCCGGAAGCCTGCACCAACCGCTTGAGAACCTGACCGGCATTCCGCCAATCCTGGTTCTTCCAATAGATGTCGGCGCGGATCATATCGGCGTCGATGCCAGTGTCCTCGGCCAACAAGGCGACCGCCTCGTCGAAACGCGCCAGATCGGTCAATGCGCGAGCCTTGAGGTGCCGGCGTTGCTGCTCCAATTCCGCCGGCATGCCTGGAACTGTCGAGACCGTCAAGGCATCGAGAGCCGCTGCAGGTTTGTTGTCAAAGAGCCGAACCAGGGCCAGACGCGCCCCAATTCGAGCCTGATCATTTCCGGTCAACCGGTGCCGAACCTGATCATCAAGAAGTTCCGATGCCTGATCGAGAAGGTCGACGGCCACCAAGCGGTCGGCCAACCGCCTGATCATTTCGTCGCCATCCTCGCCCGCAGGCGTCAATTCACGAAAATCCTCGAAGATGGATATAGCCGCCAACGGCGACAGATCCTGGGCGCCGTCATGCAGATAGAGGTGTTCGAAGACATCAGCCATTCGCTCGGTGATGTCCTGGACTTCCGCATGATCCTGAAAATACGAAATAGCCTGACGCAGCGTCGCCAAACCTTCCGCGTACCGTTCTTGCTCAATGTACAGCTCTCCAAGCCGACGCAGGTAGTTCAGTTCGAACTCATCCCCTCGCCACGCGAAACGCATCGCTTCATACAGTTCGATGGCCTCGTCAGGAGCCATCTCGCCCTGCCGCAAACTGAGTTCGATACGCTCCATCTTGGCGCGTGCGCTGCTTGGGCGGTCCGCTCCATGTTCCGCCTTCGTCAAGCGATCAATGGCCAAATCGAAGTCACCGTTCGCCTGAAGTAGTTTTCCTTCCAAGTACTGGAGTCTTCCCTCGCCTCGGGAGCCTAGGTCCTCGATCGCCAGAACATCGAGATAGCGACGGGCCAAATCCGTATCACCGACCTCGATGGCGGTTTCAGCCAATAGGAAATTGACCGGTATCCTTACGTCTCGCGGATAGCTCTGAGCCATTGGCCCGACGCGTCCGAGGTCATCCGTCGCGTCAGCGAAGTGGCCTTGCGAGGCATGCAAAGCCAAACGCCACAATGCACCCTCGTCGGAATCATCGAGACTTCCGTGCATGAGATCGGTGCCTGCCTCGTCGAGGCGTCCCATCATGAGCTGATCCGCCCCCTTAAGCAGCCGAAATCTCGGAACCACATCCACTCCCGGACGATCTTCCGCCACGGCGTTCAAAACACCCAAGCTCTCGGTTGCGCGACCGGTTGCCAGAAAGAATTCGGCCAAGTCCATTCGTGCGTTCTCACGCTCCGCCACCGATGCGTTCGCCGCGGCGAGAAGCAATTTCCGCTTCTCATCGCTCAGGTTTTGAACGGGCAGACCCCGCCACCGATCGATGCCCGTCACCCGCATCAGCCCGTCATCAAGCATGAGCCGCGCCTTGTTGCGGACGTCTACCGGTACCGGTGAGATCTCAAGACCATGGTCGGAGCCGATCTCGATTCCGTCGCTTTTCGTCTCCACCTTCAGGTCATCGATGCGCGGCACCACGACAATTCCTTGGCTGCTCGCGAGGATACTGAATTCCGGATAGCGGTAGACTCTGGCAACGCCATGACCGAGAGGAACGACCGGCACGATGACCAACTCATCGCCGACTTCCGGATCGATCATACGGATCGGTTCGCTGGGTTCGGCAACCGGAATCGTGAGACGCCCACCACCCGATGAATCCGTGGTGACCACCGGTTCAAGCGCCGTCTCCGAGTTTTGCGCTTCCCCTCCCAGCTCCAAAATCCAAGCGAAACCATCCCTTCGAACGCGAACGCCGGTCGCATTCGCCGTTTTCATGCGTACCGCCGTTGCGTTGCTCGTGGAGACTTGCGTCACATCCTGAACGAGAGCGCCTCCCGATGACAGGATCTTGTCCAAGTCGAATTCCACGGGGTGGTCAAACACGGCCCAAAGGCGTCCCGCGCGGACGAATACCGACGCCGCCGCCGGCTTGTCAAAATCGAACCGAAGCTTTGCGGTTTGTCCGGCCACGGCGGGGTCAACCGATGGCTCGACGGCCGCGGTTTCGTCCGAATGGGACCCGGTATCGTCGTCCAGAGCGGGATCCGACCCATGCGCCGTCGCGGTCGGGTCCTCGTGGTCTGGGGCTTCCGAGATCGGTAGTGGCGAAGATGCCTTGCGTTCCTCCTGCTTCTCCGCCTCTTCTCCTCCATGATCGATTGCTTGCGGCGCGGCGACCGCTTCTTCCGCATCGTCATCTGCTACGTCGTGAGGCGTTTCAGGCTCGGCGGATTCGCCCGGTGTTGCCGCTTCCGGCTTCTGTTCCTCGGGCGGCTGAGACGTGGAAGGTACTTTGCCGGGGGACGTGGCAGCACTTCCCGGCGGTTGGATACCGGGGGCGTACACATCCAAGACAACCTTGGTCCCGACACGCATGTCGGACACCTTGGAATTGGCAGGGACGGTCAACGCAACCTTGCTACCCGACGCGATCGGGGCGACGGCGGCACGCTGAATGTAGCGGGCCGGCGGATTGGACAACCGCGCCACATCGATCCGCGCCGAACGCCCAAAGGTGATCTCGACGCTGGTGCCCGATTGCGTCACTTCGTACGATACATTCCGCCTCCAATCGAACACGATGCGGCTGAATTGCGAATGCTCACCGACACGGACACCGATTCTCCGCAAAGGCCCGCTGTGATCGGCCGCCGCCTTGGCTCCCGATTCGGTAACGGGCCTTGCGGTGATTTCACCGGCGGGCTGCATTTGGGAGATCGCCTTTTCGCTCTCCGTGTTGGCGGACCCCTTGTCGACCAAGTCGATGACGCCGGCGCCATCGGCGTCATAGATGACGAACGTCACCGGTCGTTTGAGCGCAAATCTCAGCGATCGGCCATCGGCGCTCATACTCCCGGGACCGATGTAGCTGCTCAGTGTTTTCGTCGCCGCGCCGAGATTAGGCTCGACGGCGCGTTCGAACTGCAGGACGAGGTGCCCTTCCTCTGTCGCCACGTCAAAGTCGACCGGCTGGTCCCATTGGAAACGCAAACGGCCAAGTCCTTGGTGCAACGATCCGACGACAGGCACGACCACGCCTTGGGGTGCCGCCACGGCGAATGCCGGCGCGCTCACCAAGATTGCGACCCCCAATAGAACTGCTCTGGCTTGACGACTAAAACCGCCTTGCATCACCGACCTCCCGAACGGGGCAAGATAACGATATCGACCCGATTCGACGCCGTTTCGAATTCGCCCCATCCATATGCCTGACCTGAAGCAGGATGGGCAAGGGTCCGACCGAAAATCTTCAGCGGCCGATCGTAACCCGCATCCGCCAAAATGCCGGCAACGGCGGAAGCGCGAGCGACAGACAACGCCCAACTCGATCCGTAGCGGCTGCTCTCGGCATCTTCTTCGCTGGCGTAACCGCTCACGCCAACCGGGTTGCCGATGTTACGGAGTTCGGCGCCAAGCGCCGCTAAAGTCAGCTTGGCCGGTCCCGACACCTCGGCGTCGGTGGATGAAAAAAGCAATCTGCTCGGGAATGCCAGGACCAGGGCTCCCGGTTCACGCACAACGGCGCCTTGCGACAAAAGCGAATCGCCCTGTAGCGTTTCTTTCAGAACAATCCCCAGGTAGTCCAGGTTGGAATCCATGGTGTCATCCGCCAAATAACTGTTTTGGCGGGCAATTGGTACGACAGTCCATTCCACAGGGGGAAGGTGCAAGGCCTGGGTCAAAGAGTTCACCGTCGAACGCCATAGGTCCGACTTTACGCCGCTCATGGCGAACATCATCACAAAAAACGTCAACATAAGGGCCGCGAGATCGGCGAATGTCACAATCCAAGCGCGATCGGACGCGGGATGACGGCAAAGCGCGGGGGTGCCGCAGGCGTCTTCGACCACCGGCGCGAGATGGCTATATTTCATGGCAACACATCTCCTAGCCCACCCAACCAATTACACACGACCGGAACCCGACACCGACGGTTCGTCGACAAAATCCGAAAAGCGAAAACAAACCCGTCCCGATGAGCGGGCTCGGCCGCGATGGTGATGGCATTCGTCGGAAGTCCGCGTTCGACCAAGGCGGAAGCGATCGAATCAGCCCGGCGCACGACCAAGCTGTCAGGTCCGTACGGCAAGGCGCGATCGGCGGGTTCGACCCGTTCGAAACGAAGCGTCAAAGCATACGGCGTGCTCGACAGCCGCTGGCTGACGGTCGCCACCAGTCGATCCAAGACCGATAGCCGCCCCTGCCGCAGCACGTCGCTGCCATGCCGAAACAGAACGTCGGTCGGCATCGCCAATTCTACCGCTCGGCCGACACGCTTGACATCAACCTCGTCCAATCGAAGGCGTGTTGCAAACAGTGTCGCGAGTTGCTCCTCCGCTCTATCGGTGGCGACGACATCACCCTCTGCGCTTCCGAGTTGGTAAGGCTGTTGCAAACCGTTCCGATGGGCGGCGAACGTCGACGTCAAACTCCCCATGATCGCGTCCGACCTTCTGCCGTCAATGGTCGAATAGCTGACCAGGACGATAAAGAACGCCAGGACAACAAGAAAAAGCGCCAAAAGAAGGGTATGCGTCGTATCGACTTCCGTGGTGGAGCCGTGTTCTCCCGCCGGGACGTAGAATCGAGGCCCTATCCAGCATGAGCGCTCTCCGTCGCTCGCCGGGGTAACATCATCGGGCGAGGGCACATTTGGCGTGTTCAAAGCAGGAGCGAACGTTTCTGCCATCCCGGCGTCCTCCTCGACACCCCTCATGTGCTCGATGTCGTCACCGGAATTTAAGGTGACACGCTGGAGGTCGTCGAAAGCCTCCGCCATAGAGATCGCCTAATAATTACCGATCCGTGTTTCTGATCGAGCACTTGGCGCCAAGATGTTGATCCGTTTCATCGACGCTGACAAACGGGCTGCATTCACCGGGATCGGAACGCTAGAAGGGGCCGAGAACGGAAACCAGCTTCGATTTCAGCGTCTCGGCGTTAAATGGCTTGACGATATAGTTCGAGACCCCGGCCTGCTTGGCCGCGACGACGTTCTCCGTCTTGCTCTCCGCCGTAACCATGATGAACGGTATGTGCTTCAATTTTTGATCGGACCGCACCTCGCGGAGGAGCTGCAACCCGGTCATCGGCTCCATGTTCCAGTCCGAGATAACCAGACCGAAGTCTTTCCTTCGAAGCTTTGCAAGCGCCGTTGTGCCGTCAGTCGCTTCGTCGATATTGTTGAACTCAAGCTGTCTCAGAAGGTTACGGATGATGCGCAGCATCGTCTTATAGTCGTCGACAATGAGAACCTGCATGTTGCGGTCAACAGCCATACGCGACTCCATGGGCTAAAAAACTTTTGCGAGCCTTTGCCGACGCCCAATCACCGGGTGCACGGCCAACCTTTGCACTATACTAATTATTGCGTTCATAAAGTTTCTGCAACCTTAACTTCACCCACGTTTGTCCGGGGTTCCGTCAATCGGTAGCTGTCTGAGGCGAGCCAGTTCAACGGTGATGTCCTTGGCTCTTTGCGGATTCATCTGCGCCATGATGGATGCCAGTTTGCGCTCTTTCATGTGCTCGGCCACCAGCAACAGTGTATCCATCTCCAAACCTTCGAGAATGCGCGCCGCATCCTTCGGCTTCATCGCCTCGTAGATTTTGACGAGAGATTGGATTTTGGCCGTTTGCTGCTCGTCATACGCGTCGATGAGCTGCTCCAATGTCGCCTTCAGGTCCTTGAGCTCAAGAATTTTTTGATCGATGCGCGTCTCGGCTGCCCGCAGCAAGGCGTCCCGTTCCTGAATGGTGCGTTCGCGGGTATCCAAAGTCTCCCGACGGTGCGCGAGACGCTGCAGTACCTCGACCTCTCGCTCACTGAATTTTTGTGAGCTTTCAGGTGCTGTCAGCGAGTGAGCGCCGTGTTCATTGGCTCCTCCGCCCTCGGAACCTTGACCGGCATCGGCATCACCATGAGCGTCTGCGCTTTCGGTGCCATGGTCTCCACCGCCACTCTTGTGCGAGTCTTTCGTCCCTTCATGCTGCCCCTCATCGGGCTGGTGCTCACCATGGGCATCTTCATTCTTTGACTGCGAAGCGTGAGCGACCGATATGACGATCGCCCCTGTCATCATGCCGCGGATCCCTGTCCACGCGAGATCCATTTTGACGACCAGAGCCAAACCCGCAACGGCCATGACGAACGGCAGGATGCGAAACTTACTCAATGCCTCTTGCATGCTATCCTCGCTACCTGACCGAATTCACTGCACCGAGGGCATTCAACAGTTCGCGCTCCGCTTCGGATTGCGCTTCGCTTCTGACCATTTCCTTAGATAAACCGACCTTCGGTTTGGCCTTCGCCTTGCTTGCCGGTCCCCGCTCAGGGGTCGTGGTTTTTGTAGGCGCCGGCGCCTTGACCCGCCCTTCGAGATTGTCCGCCAGGCTCTCACCGCGATGGATCAGAAAACTAAGGTCATCGCAAAGCTTGTGGGACTTTTCGACCCTGTCTTTCAGTCCTTCCGTTGAACTTTTCAGCCCCTCGATACTTTGCTCGGCGCGAACCAGGGTTTCCTGCAATCCGCCGGCGGCTTGGTCAAGTTGTTGCCGCTCTCGCCGTAGCAAGGCGAGTTTGTGATTGAGAAGGGCAGCGTAGATGATCGTAACCGCAAGCAACATCGCCAGGGTGAGATCGAGAATTACAGTCAAAGTCACGGCTATCCCCTCTGTCTTCTACTCTTGATTTGTTCATCGATTTGAATGGCGATGCGGTCTGCTTTCCGCCCCATCTTTCCGGTGAACAATGGAACGCTTCCACACCGCATCGTGACCTGTGAATCCGGTGCCGCGTTAAACATCAATCGGCTGCCAACTCGAAGCTCGAATATGTCCTTCAAGCGACTGCTCGTTTCGCTCATGACGGCGACGAGTTCCATCTCCGTCTGCCGCAGTTCGTCGGCGAGATGCCCCTCCCAGATCGAGTCGCGACCGAACTTTTCACCCATGAACATCTGCAGCAGAAGATCGCGAATAGGCTCCAGCGTGGCATAGGGGATCAAGAGTTCGACGCGCCCGCCTCGATCTTCCATGTCCACTCGAAGGCGAGCGACGACAGCGGCATTGGATGGACGTGAAATGGCGGCAAAGCGTGGGTTGGTTTCCAATCTCTCGAATTGGAAGGTGACCTGGCTGATCGGCTCGAATGCCGCGCTCAAATCTCCCAGCATGACTTCCAGCAACCTCTCCACCAAGTTGCGTTCGATTGTCGTGTAGGGGCGGCCCTCGACGCGCATGGCCGCCGTTCCCCGGCGACCGCCAAGGAGGACATCAACAATGGAATAGATGAGCGACGAATCGACGGTAATGAGACCGTAGTTATCCCACTCCTGGGCCTTGATGACACCAAGCATGGCCGGCAGTGGAATCGAATTGAGGTACTCGCTGAAACGGAGTGAGGTAATATTGTCGAGGGAAACTTCAACATTGTCCGAAGTAAAATTTCGGAGACTGGTGGACAGCAGCCGAACCATGCGATCGAAGACGACCTCCAACATCGGCAGTCGTTCGTATGAAACGAGCGCGCTGTTGAGCATAGCCTCAATACCGCCCTCGCCTACTCGTTCGCCGTCTTCCTCGAAACCTAACAGGCTATCGATTTCATCCTGGTTGAGGACGCGGGCATTCGTGCCGTCATTGGACGCTTCCTTGCCGCCCGACGTGGCGGAATCCCACTCGATGGCAAGATCGTCTTGTTCTGCATCGTCACCGTCGCCGCCACCCGCTGATTGCTCCCATTCGGCGGCGAGCGCATCCTGATCGATATCGTCTTCCGGCGGTGTCATGCCTGTTTACTTCCCTCGTCTTCGGATTTTCAAAAAATCATTGGCTCAGTGAATGAACATTTCGACAAAAAGCACGTCGTTGACTTGGACCGGCGCCACCGCGATGCTGACACGTCTTAGGAGTTCTTCGCGCAGACGATACATTCCAGCCGATCCCTTGATGTCTTCGAGGCGTAACTCGCGCAAATAGACTTGAAAGCTGTCCGTTATTCGCGGCAATTGCTCCTCGATCCGAAGGATGTCGTCACGCGACTGTATCTCCAGGTTGGTGCGAATCTTGAGGTACGTTGGACGACGGCCCGTCGTGTTCAAGTTCACGACGAATTCCGGAAGTTCATAGAAAATCGGATCCGCCTTGGCGGCGGCCTCATGCCCACCGGCCTCTTCGCTATGCTCCGCCCCGCCAGCCACGAGGGCAACGACCGGATCGGCAAGCCCCGTAAAGAAGGCCCCGGCACCACCGCCCGCAAGGATCGCGATCGCGGCGCCGATGATGATCAACTTCTTCTTTCCCTTTCGCGGTGCGGCTTCGTCGGAAGACCCCTGGCCCTCGACGTTTTCGCTTTCCTCACCCGATGCCCGAGCGTTGTCGACCATTGCTTCTCCTAAGACGGTGCGACGACCGTATGTCATCGATCTATTCCACTATTTGCACGGACTGTAGGGGCGGCATGGTTAACAACTCGTTGCCATGAGGGGCAATTCCTGCCGGGTTCGGTGCCGTCAGTAGTTTCGGGCAAGATCTGCCGAGCATTCCATGCCGGTAAAAGGACCAGAGGTCAGCCTTCACCCTGTGTCGAATTCCAACATATTGTAATATAACAATTTTAAACTTTGGCACGGGTCGTGCGAATGGATCGGCGGCGAATGACCAGTCGAATACGAGGAACGATCGTCACATGGAAACACCACTCTATATTGCGGTTTCCCACCAAGGGGCGCTCCGGCGCCAAATGGACGTTGTCGCCAACAATATCGCGAACTTGAACACCGTTGGTTACAAGGCGCAGCAGCCCGTGTTCACCGATTACCTGGTACGCAGTCGCAGCAGCGAAAGCGCCCTCGGCGACACGTTGTCCTTCGTGCGCGATGTGGCGACGGTGCGCGACACCAGCGAAGGCAAGCTCGAGGCGACGGGCAACCAACTGGATGTGGCGATCCACGGTGACGGCTATTTCGCGGTCGAAACCCCCAGTGGAACCATGTACACGCGCAACGGCCATTTCCGCCTTGATGAAACGGGACAATTGGTTACCGAGCAAGGCCACGCGGTCCTGGCCGATGCCGGCGCCGCCATCACCATCGACGGCAGCGAAACCAACATCACCATTGGACGCGACGGAACCATATCCACCGAATTCGGCGATCTCGGGCGGTTTCAGATCGTGCGCTTCGAAAACCCTCAGGACCTGCGCCAAGTGGGCAATGGCTTGATGACGAGCGACGCCGTCCCCGAAGAAACAGATTCGCCCGAAGTTCTGCAGGGAATGCTGGAGGGGTCGAACGTCGAGGGTGTCGTCGAGATGACCCGTATGATCTCGGTGCAGCGATCCTACGAACGCTCGAGCAGGTTGATCGACAGTGAGGACGAACGCATCAAAAAAATGGTGCAGGAATACGCGCGTTAACAGCGCGATAGTTCAAGAGATTTCGCGAGACAACGACTTGAAACTACCAAGACACAAGGGAAAAATCCGATGAAAGCCCTCAACATCGCAGCCTCCGGCATGTTGGCTCAGCAACGCAATGTCGAAGTGGTTTCCAACAACCTCGCCAACATCAACACCACGGGGTTCATGCGCCGCAGGCCGGAATTCCACGACCTGTTGTATCAGAATCTGCGCCGGGTCGGGTCGACGTCCGCCGATGACGGATCGGTGGTGCCGACGGGTGTCCAGCTCGGACTTGGTGTGAAATTGGCCGCCGTCTACCGCATCCACGCTCAGGGCAGCCTGACGGCGACCGACAACCCGTTCGATCTCGCCATTCAAGGCGAAGGTTTCTTTCAGGTCCGGACGCCGTCCGGCGAAACCGCCTATACCCGTGATGGCACCTTCCAGTTGAACGCGAACGGTGAAATCGTCACCCATGATGGATATGTGGTTCTACCGGGAGTCACCGTTCCCGCGGACGCCATCGATGTCACGATCAACCAGAGCGGTGAAGTGCTCGCCAAGATCGACGGACAGGTTAACCTGCAGAACGTCGGCCAGTTGCAGACAGCCACCTTTCC
>JAHCKI010000079.1 GCA_026125865.1 Rhodospirillales bacterium | reverse complement strand
GCAAGTCAGCGTCGGACTTGGTAGCGACGTTCAAGAAGCAAAGGCTCGTGCGGTTGGATGGCAGTGACGTTGCCGTTGAAGGGGCGTTTCAGGCTGTTCGATATTTGGGAAAGCCGGCGCGGCAATACGTCGTTCGCGACACGCCGGCCCTGAAAGCGGTCAAGACACGACTGGCGACGTTATCGCGCGCGGTCGATCAGAGCCCGGCATCCGTGTTCGTTACCGATGCCAACGGCAAGATCCTTTACGTCAATGCCAAATTCGTCGAGGGAACGGGCTACACGGCAGAGGAGGCCTTGGGACGAAGTCCGAAGATTCTCAACTCCGGGCTCAATCCCCGTAGTACCTTTGAAAAGCTTTGGCGAACGATAACGGCCGGCGAGGAATGGCGCGGAGAGCTGGTCAACAAGAAGAAGAGCGGTGAGATCTACTGGGACAAGGTCTCCATCTCTCCGATCAAGGCCGCCAGTGGCGCCATTATCCATTTCGTCGCAGTCCAAGAAGACATCACGACCCAAAAAGAAAACGAAGCGCGTCTCATACACCAAGCCAACTTTGACGCCCTGACGAAACTACCCAATCGCATCCTGGCCTTGGATCGGCTCACCCAGGCCATCGTCCGTATTCGGCGTGCCGGATGCAGAGTGGCGGTGCTCTTTCTCGACCTCGACCGATTCAAGCACATCAACGACACGTTCGGGCACTCGGTTGGGGACAGTGTATTGCGGCGAACGGCGGAGTGTCTGCGCGCCTGTGTTCGCGAAGACGACACCGTCGCGCGTTTCGGGGGAGACGAATTCACCATTACCCTCAATGATTTGCAAAATGCTGCCGCGGCGGAAGTGGTTGCCAAGAAGATTTTGGAGGCGTTTTCGCAACCGTTCCGGGTCAGCGAGAACAACCTGTTCGTTTCGGCCAGCATCGGGATCGCGCTCGCGCCGGACGATGGCGAGGACGCTGAAACTTTGTTGCGCTGCGCCGATATCGCCATGTATCGCGCCAAGGAATTGAGCCGTAACGCCTATCAGTTCTTCACGCCCGATCTGAACATTCGGATGCAGCGGCGGTACGCCATCGAAACCCAATTGCGACACGCCACAGATCGTCAGCAGTTGACCTTGCACTATCAACCGTTCGTGGACTGCCGTAGCGGCCACGTGGTCGGCGTCGAAGCGCTGATGCGGTGGGACAGCCCGGAACTGGGATCGATGTCGCCGGCCGAATTCATCCCCCTCGCCGAGGAAAGCGGGCAGATCTTCGCCTTGGACGCATGGGCCCTCGATAAGGCGTGTCGGCAGGTTGCCTCGTGGCGCCGGCAGGGGATGGATCTCCGGCGCCTGGCCGTCAACGTGTCCGCCAAGTGTTTCCAAAGTACGGCATTCGTGAACGTGGTCCGCCAGGCGCTGGACGACAGCGGCCTGCCGCCGGACGTTCTCGAACTGGAAATCGCTGAAAGCGTTTTTGTCGAAGATCTCGACAAGATCGCGGATACCCTCGCCGCTCTGAACAGCCTCGATGTCCGCATCTCCGTCGACAATTTCGGTACCGGATATGTGGCACTCAGCTATCTCCGACGTTTTCCCATTAAAACCCTGAAAATCGACCCGTCATACATTCGCGATACCCTCTTCGTGCCCGGCAACGCTCGGCTGGTGGAAGCCATCATCGGCCTGGGTCACAGCCTCAATCTCGACGTGCTCGGCGAGGGTGTGGAAACGGCCGAGGAGCTTGATTTTCTGAAGACCCACGGCTGCGATCTGGTCCAGGGTTTTTACGTGGGCGAACCGGTGCCGGTGCTTGGCGACGGTGTGCCTGAGTTTTTCAAGAAAGCGGCAGACGACGTGTCAAAGCGGGCGATGTAGCGATTTAACCGCCTGCCCTCAATCAAGGCGGCGGCGTGCCTGCAGCGCGGCGTTGAGGGTTCCGTCGTCGAGGTAATCCAATTCACCGCCGACCGGCACGCCGAGGGCGAGGCCCGATACGGTTACCGCGCAATCGGTGAGGCGATCGGCGATATAGTGGGCCGTCGTCTGGCCGTCGACGGTGGCATTGGTGGCGAGGATGACTTCGCTGACGGCTGCGTGGCTGGCCCGTTGCACCAGGCCGAAGATGTTGAGGTCATCGGGGCCGACGCCGTCCAGTGCCGACAGTGTGCCGCCGAGAACGTGATAGCGGCCGCGAAAGGTGGCCGTTCGCTCCAACGCCCACAGATCGGCCACGTCCTCAACGACGCAAATGACCGAAGGGTCGCGGCGCGGATCGGCGCAAATGCCGCATGGGTCGATGGTATCCAGGTTGCCGCAGTTGGAGCAGGTGCGAATGCTGTCGGCCGCCGCCGCCAGGGCCGCCAACAAGGGTTGCAGCACGCGCTCCCGGCGTTTGAGCATATGGAGCGCAGCGCGGCGCGCCGACCGGGGACCCAGCCCCGGAAGCTTGGCGAGCGTCTTGATCAGGGTTTCGATTCGTTCACGGAATGGCTTTATACCGAAAGAGCGGATATTGACCTGTTGTGATCGTGTTTGCGGCTCGGCGGAAACGGACGCGAAGGCGATGCGGCTTATCGGCGAGCGTTCGCGACGCCCGAGCGACCGCAAACACGACTGCGTAAGGCGCACTGTCGCGGCTTCGGACAGCGTCCTGCGCGCTCGTGCTCGGCATCACCTCGCAGCACACTCCTCGCCGGAAGCCGCGAGCGGTGCGTCACAATAGGTCAATATTTCCGCTCTCTGGTATTCTCGTTCCGTCGTCAGCCCGACGGTATCGGCGCGCCGAGCACCAACCGCTGATGACGGTAAGCCCGCTAACGACGGTCAACCTGGCTACATGGGAAACTGCATGCCCGGCGGCAGCTTTCAGGCCGCCGGTGATTTCCGACATGCGCTCGGCGATGTGACCTTGGCCTTGGCGTCGTTGAGCGGCGACCAACAGGTCTTCCAGCACTTGGCAACTTCGGACGCATCGACCAACGACGGATCGATCCGCACCGAGCGCGCTTCGGCCTTGCCGTTCAGGTGCGATGCACGAGCCGCCGCCCGCCGTGCCGGCAACCTCGACGGTGGCCATTTGCTCACCATCTCGCTCATTTCGCCTGGATCTGTTGGGCCTGTTTCATCATCTGGCCGATGTTCTTCATGGCGTGCGCTCTCCGATCGATGCCGTAATCCCAGAATCTCCTGTCGTTCGGTGTATAGCAGGTCGATGGGACCAAGTCATCGGCGGGGCGCGGATAATCCATGCCGCAATGCAGCATCAGCCAATCGGCAATGGACTTTGGCGAAAAAAGCACGAAATCATTCATATGGTAAGCTTGCGCGAGGGACCGCCGTTCCCGCCGACATGCAGCGCGCGATAACTTGGGGAATGGAGTATCGAGCCGTGCCCGAAGTCAAAAAATCCTCTGAACCCTCCTCGAACCGAACGGATTCCGCCCGAGCCCAGGCCACGACCATCGCGCCCGCCACGGTGGTCAAACCCGACCATGTCCGAGCGTTGCCGCTCACGCCGGCGCCCACCGAACCCAAGAAAGAGATGGCGGAGGCGCTGACCTTCCCCGCCAGCGGCCGCACCATCGACCGTTTCGCGCACGCCGTGATCGCCCGCATGACATTCGGAACCTCACCGGCGTCGGCTCTGCTGACCTACCTGGATTGGGCGGCGCATTTGGCCATCGCCCCCGGCAAGCAGACCGAATTGGCGCAGAAGGCATGGCGCAAGGCGCTGCGCTATTGGATCTGGGCGGTTCGGGCCTCCGCGCCCACGGATGGCGAACCCTGCATCGAACCCTTGCCGCAGGACCGTCGCTTCCGTGGTGAGGATTGGCAGAAGCCGCCCTTCAACATGATCTACCAATGGTTCCTGCTTCAGCAGCAATGGTGGTACAACGCCGCGACGGGCGTTCCCGGTGTTACGCCCCAGAAGGAGAAGGCGCTGGAGTTCATGTCCCGCCAGATCCTGGACATGATGTCACCGTCCAACTTCCTGTGGACCAATCCCGAGGTACTGAAAGCGACCGCTTCCCACGCCGGGTTCAACCTGCTTCGCGGCGGGCTCAATTTCATCGAGGATTGGGAGCGAGACGTCGCCGGCCGCAAACCGATCGGCACCGAGAATTTCGTCGTCGGTCGCGACGTCGGCATCACGCCGGGCAAGGTGATTTTCCGCAATCGCCTGATGGAGTTGATTCAGTACACTCCGACTACGGAAACGGTGTACGCCGAGCCGATCCTGATCGTGCCGGCCTGCATCATGAAGTACTACATCCTCGATCTTTCGCCCCACAACTCGATGGTCAAATACCTGGTGGACCAGGGCCACACCGTATTCATCATCTCGTGGAAGAACCCGGTGGCCGAGGATCGCGATCTCAGCATGGGCGACTACCGGCGGATGGGAATCCGGAGCGCGCTCCGGGTCATTGAATCGGTGGTTCCCGATCGCCTTGTCCATACCGTCGGGTACTGCCTTGGCGGCATCCTGTTGGCGACGGAAGCGGCGGCCATGGCCCGCGACGATGAGGACGGCATCGGGTCCATGACGCTGTTCACCACCGAACTGGACTTTTCGGAACCCGGTGAGATGCAGTTGTTCCTGGACGAAAGTCAGGTCTCGTTCCTTGAGGACACCATGTGGGATCAAGGGTATCTGGACGGCAAGCAGTTCGCCGGCGCGTTTCAGATGCTGCGATCGCGGGACCTGATCTGGTCGCGGATGGTGCGCGAGTACCTGCTCGGCGAGCGGCAGGTCATGAACGACCTCATGGCCTGGAATGCCGATCAGACCCGTTCGCCCAGCACCATGCATTCGGAACTGCTGCGCAGTCTGTTCCTCAACAACGATCTGGCCGAGGCCGCTATCAGGTGGACGGTCGCCCGGTTGTGATCGCCGACATCCGGGTCCCGATATTCTCCGTGGCCGCGTCCAAGGACCACATCGTGCCGTGGCAGGCGGTGTACAAGATCAACCTGTTGACCGATACCGACGTAACCTTCGTCCTGACCAAGGGCGGCCACAACGCCGGCGTGGTCAGCGAACCCGGCCACAAGGGGCGTCACTACCAGGTCGGCACCAAGATCGAGGGTACCCGCCACATCGATGCCGAAACATGGCGGCAGACAATGCCGGTGCGGGAGGGCTCGTGGTGGCCCGAATGGCAACGCTGGTTAGCGGAGCGCTCCTCGGACCGCGTGGCGCCACCATCCATGGGCGCACCGGACAGAGGCTATCCCATCCTGGCGGACGCCCCCGGCAACTACGTCTTCCAGGAATAGCCCCCTCACCCAGCTTCGGGCGAAAAGGTATCGGACGCGCTCGTCCGTCACGTGTTGTCGGCTGTTTTCCTTGTCGCGGTTTTCTTGCGGATAGGTTTCTGCCGAACGGTACGGCATCGGCCGTTCGCCGGCCGGACAATCCATTTGAGGATATCGATGGACCCGCGGGTTTCGAACACGAGCGCGATGAGCGCGACCACCACGAAGATCTGCGAGACCGCTGTCAGCGCATAGACGAACGCTGCGGCGTGCGCCGTGAAGGCCGACAACAGGGAACCGATGAGGACACCGCCGGAAAGCAGCGCGGCACTGAGATAAAGGCATTGCAAGGCCAATCGAAACAGGCGGCCGCGCGCCAGAAGCCGCATCAAGAGCGCGCGCATGGCGTTGTCCCTGGCCGGTTCCAGAAGCTTGATGTGGGCCTCAAGATGCCCGTATCGGTTCGCCGTCGACAGCAGCAACAAGCCGATGCCGGAAATGAAGACGAGTTGTTCGAGCAGGTTGGGAAGATCGTTCATAAAGGGCGCTCCGGATACACGAATCGATGGATTGAGGAATAATTAACCGATAAAAGGACAATAGTCCCAGATACCGCCCCGGTCAACCCTCTTCCGAATGGTCCCGCCGCCTCCCACAAAAAAAACCAGCCCAGCTCGGCGCCCGACCATCGGACGCCGCAACCGAGCCGATATGAGATGCGCCTGCGTGCCGCTATAGCAGAGCGTCGGGGGTAAAGAGCCCGTCGCTGAACTTCACGAACTCGATGTCGATCAGGGATCTCACAACATCAAACAGCGGAGCCAATCACACGCTATCAACACACAACTCGAACCGATTTCGCGACGGTATTGAGGGGCGCCGGAGCAACCGACAGGTTTCGGGCGCGCGGAGGGCGTAGCGGGTTATGGCGGCTCAGTTTACCGCGCCGAAGAAATGGACTGCGAGTTGCAGCTGTTCGGCGGCGCGCGCCATGACCTCATCGGCGGTGGCGATTTCATCGGCGCCGCTGGCCATGGCCAGCGCCAAGTGAAGGGCATCGAGGGTGCGCAAGGGAACGGGCTCTAGAGCACGGCGCGATCAGATTGGTCAATCTGATCGCGTGGTCGTGCTCTATATCTTTAGAATCTAGAGCAAATTCATGCGATCCAGGTGACGACCTGATCATTTTGCTCTAGCTGTTCGATCAGGCGCACCGCAACGAAATGCCCGTCGTGGCACGCATGCACAACAAAGCGGCCGGCGGCCGCGTCGTGCTCGAAAGCATGCATAAGCCTCCTGCTCGTATTCGGCAGTGAATCGCCAGCATACCGGCGGCGTGCCAGCAAGCAGCGCATTTCCGTCATCGTCAGCCGGCTGATGACGGCGGTTTCATTTGGTGAATGAACCGTTCGAATGCCTCCGAGCCCGGCTCGTTGACAACCATTTGCGAGCGCGCTGGTATCGAGATAGCAGATGCTCACCGGGCGTCGCGGTCCCCGCGGATCAAGTCCCTCGCTGCCTCGGTCGAGACGCCGCATCCGCGCCCACTGGTCGGCATGGCTGGGTCTTGGCTCGGGTTGTTCCAGGGGAAGCAGGCGTGCGACCGCCTTGCCACGCCGCGTCACGATCAGTTCGCCTTCCTCGGCGAGGACCTCGTCAAAGACGCGGAAGCACGGTCCTCACCTCCCGCGTCGAAATCTTGCGCATCACCATTGCCCTTGTGGCACATGATCTCTCTGTCATTAGACGTTACAGATCTAAAAGGCCTATCAGACCTTCCAAAGTCACTTACTTTGCGTCATTGCGAACCGGCGCAGCCGGTGCGGCAATCCAAAAACACCGGTGAAGACGGACAGCGGCCGTTTATGGATCGCCGCGGCGCTGACGCGTCTCGCGAAGACGGATAAGGGCAAGGCGCTTTCTTGCCATCGCAAAGCGTCAGGGCATGCGCAGGGGGTGACGGGTTAGGGTGGCGTGGCGGTCGGAGAGGGCTTGGAGGCGGGCGGCGGCGGCGCGGGCGAAGCGCAGGGTCACCGCCTTGCGGCGGGCGGCATTCATGGCGTACGCCGTCGCCTCGCGGACGATGGCGCCCTGGTACGGATTGGCGACGATGATACCAACATCGTCGGGCAGTTTGTGGCGCGGGAACGCCGGCGTGACGGCGAAGTAAAACTGATCGCAATAGGGTAGATACTCACGCCACTTGCCGTCCGATTTGAAATCGGCAAGCGACGCCTTGACCTCGACGACCGTGATCTCGCCGCCGCGGGCGATGGCCGCCACGTCCACCCGCCGGCCGTTACCCAACGGCAACTCGCGCAATACGCGATATTCCATCTCGGTCAACAACCGGCATACGCCCCGGGCAATGCCCGCGCCGTCCGTGCCGCTTCCTTCGGTACCGTTACCTGCTGTGACGCTTCCCTCGGCGCCGTCACCCTTTGCACCCTCAAAAAGGTCGCGCTCCCGCGATGGGCCGCCCGTTGCGTTCGCCGTACGTTCCATGGCATGGCCATTCTTACGCGTCGGCCCGCCATGGTGCAAGTCCGAAACGCTTCAATTCGCCGGATAAATCGGGAATGCGGAAACGTTTTCCCGGTGTTTCTTGACCCTTTCGAACGGGTGCCGTACGCTGAAAGCGGCGCTTTTGCCGGCGTTTTGGTGCAGTGCACAAACGTGATATGGCATGGTGCCGGCGTTATTCTTGTCTGCACTCGAACATAAAGGGTTGGGGCGGAGATCCATGAACGAAGCTCAATTGAGATTTACCGAGGAATTTCCCACGCCGTCCTACGAGGAGTGGGTCGCGGAAGTGGAAAAGGCGCTCAAGGGCGCACCCTTCGATAAGAAGATGTACACGAAAACGCTCGAGGGGCTGACGGTTCGCCCAATCTATACGCCGCAGGATTGGCCGGCGGACGGCGACCCCTCCGGGTTCCCGGGCGCCATGCCGTTCACGCGGGGCAGCCGGGCCTCCGGCAACCGTGTTCAGAACTGGGACGTGAGGCAATCCTATACGAACCCCGATCCCAAGAGCTGCAACGACGAGATCCTGCAGGACCTGGAACGCGGCGTGACATCGCTGGAATTGCGCTTCGACCAGGCCGCGCGTGCCGGTCTCGACGGCGATGACGCGGCCGCCGCATCCTTGGTGGGGCAGGACGGCATCGCCATGTACTCGGCCGATGACCTCGATCTCGCGCTCACCGGTGTGCAGCTGGACCTGGTTCCCTTGTCCATCGCGGCGGGCGCGCAATTCGCTCCGGCGGCGGCGCTCCTGAAGGCGTTGTGGAAGCGTCGGGGCGTATCGTCCGACCAGGCGCAGGGCGCGTTCAACGCCGATCCCATCGGCGTCCTGGCGGGCACCGGAACCATACCCACGTCGGTCGACGCCGCCTTGGCGCAGATGGCCGACCTCGCCGCCGATACGGCCAAGACCTATCCGAAGGTGCGCGCCGTAACGGTTGATTCCAGCCCGTATCACAACGCCGGCGCCAATGAAGTTCAGGACCTGGGCATTTCCATGGCGACGGCCGTCGCGTACCTGCGCGCCCTGACCAATGCCGGCATGGATATCGATGCCGCCTGCCGTCAGATGTTGTTCACCTATTCGCTCGGCTGCGACCAGTTCCTCGGCATCTGCA
>JAHCKI010000078.1 GCA_026125865.1 Rhodospirillales bacterium | reverse complement strand
CACTTCATCGGTATCGCCACCGACGGCGCCATTTTTCAGCCGTACGAGGTCGAGGATGGGCACCTCGTCCCGCTTCCCGATTATACGACGTCCGCCGATGAACCGGGAGGGCTGCTTCTATGGCTCGATTCGGTGGTTTCACTGCAACCAAACCTTATTCCGGCACCCAAAGTCGTCACGGTGGAACTGGGGCGCGGCAGCATTGCCTACCGCCGGGCCCTGGTCAGCCTGAACAAAGCGTGGATTGCGGTGAAGTCGCTGCCGGAAGTGCAGCTCAAACGCCAGTTATGGGCCGATTTCCTGGAACTGGTATACGGCGGCAACGTGGATGCCGATCAGCTTTTCTTACAGCACACTTACCTTACGATCGTTGCCAAGACCATCGCCACGCGCGTGCTGGCGATTCCCTTGCCTAGTCCCAAGGACATGTTGTCCGGTCGCATATTCGATCAAGCCGGCATTGCCGGCGCGGTTGAATCCGACTTCTTCGATTGGGTTCTGCACGCCGAAGGCGGCGGTGACCTGGTTGCGCGGATGGCGCGGCAAGTGGCGCGTTTTCGATTGGAGGATGTCGAGCACGATGTCCTGAAGGGTCTGTACGAGTCCCTTGTCGACCCCGATCAGCGCCATGACATGGGCGAGTACTATACGCCCGATTGGTTGGCGGCGCGGGTTTGTGAAAACGCCATTGATAAACCGTTGGAGAAGCGTGTCCTGGATCCGGCGTGCGGGTCAGGCAGTTTCCTGTTCCACGCCATTCGGCGATTTATGGAGGCGGCGGACGATGCCCGGCTGACCCCGGCCGAAGCCTTGAAGCAGTGCCTGGAAAACGTCGTCGGCATCGACGTTCATCCGGTTGCGGTTCTGGTTGCCCGGGTCACCTATCTCCTCGCGCTTGGGGAGGAGCGGCTTAACAATCGTCCGGAACGGATCGCCGTACCTGTCTATCTCGGCGATTCCTTGCAGTGGAACACGCGCCAAATGGTCGCCCACTCGGACGTGTTGATCAAGGTGCCCGACGGACCGGAGCTTCATTTCCCGGCGGCGCTGGCAGACGATCCCGCCCGCTTCGACAACACTATTGCCCAAATGATGGAGCTGAGCGGTCAGAATGCGTCGAGCGAATCCTTTCGCGCATGGTTCAGCCGCGAAGGGATTGGAACCGACGAGAATCTTGAGACCCTGGTTACCACCTATCGCCATCTGCGCGCCCTGTATCAGGAAGGGCGAAACCATATCTGGGGTTACGTGGCCCGCAACCTGAGCCGGCCTCACTGGCTCTCTTCCGGGTCGCAAGGGTCGGATGTGCTGATCGGAAATCCCCCCTGGCTCAGCTATCGGCACATGGTACCGCGTCTTCAAAAACAGTTTCGGAAGGAAATCCGGAAGCGCGGTTTCTGGAGCGGCGGCAAGCTGGCGTCCCATCAGGATCTATCCGCCTACTACTTCGTGCGCTGCGCCGAGCTTTACCTGCGATCGGGAGGGACTGCGGCGTTCGTGATGCCTTATGGCGTCTTCAATCGCGCGCCGTACGAAGGGTTTCGCAATGGCCGTTTTGGGGAGACCGAGCTTCGTTTTGTCGAAGCCTGGGCCTTCGATGAGACCGTCCAACCTCTGTTCCCCATGCCGTCCGCCGTGGTTTTCGCCCGTCGCGACGCCGCCGGCCCGCTGCCGAAAAAGATTTCCGCGTTTACGGGGCGGTTGCCTCTCCGTGACGCATCGCCCGAGCAGGCGAGCGGAGCCTTGCAGAGGCGGGATGTCCCGTGGCCGGGAGGGGCAACGCTCACCGGTCCATCTCCCTACCGGCGCGTCTTTCGGCAAGGCGCCACCATGGTGCCTCGGCGGCTTTGCGTGGTGGAGCGTGTTCAGACTGGGCGCCTCGGCGCCAATCCCTCCATTCCGTTGGTGGAAAGCCGCACCAGCAACCTGGAAAAGCGTCCATGGAGTGCCCTGCCGCCGTTGCGCCATGCGGTCGAGGCATCGTTCCTGCGGCCCCTGTATTTGGGGGAAACCGTGTTGCCGTATCGGCTGTTGCGTCCAGTCGAGGCGGTGATTCCCATGGAGGAGGGCAGCGATCGCGTCCTGAATGCCGCCGTCGCGCAAGAACGCGGTTACCCCGGATTGGCGCGCTGGCTGGATACCGCCGAACGGTTGTGGCGCGAAAACGGCCGCGGCGACATGACGCTGCAGAAGCGCTGGGACTACATGGACGCGTTACATCGCCAGATTCCTCTGTCACCGGTTCGCGTCGTCTACGCGAAAGCGGGGATCATGCTCGCCGCCGCCATCGTCGAGGACCGGCGCGCGGTCATCGATCACAAATTGTATTGGGCCATGATGACGCGCCACTCGGAGGCCCTCTACATCACCGCCATTCTTAACAGCGAAACCGTTCGCAAGAAAATCATGTCTCTGCAATCGCGTGGCCGCTTCGGGGCCCGCGATATTGACAAGCTTATTTTGGAACTGCCGATCCCCCGTTTCGACGCCGGCACGGCGCTCCATATCGAGTTGATGCGCGCCGCGCTCGAAGCCGAACGCCTCGCCGGCATCGTTCAGTTGCCGGAGGATCTGTATTTCGTCAACGCGCGACGCCGCATCCGTCACGCGCTGGAGGACGCCGGCATCGCAGGCCATATCGACAGCCTCGTCACCCAACTCCTGCCGTCGTGACCGAACGTTTCCAAATGTCGGCAGTCGCCCATTGATCCGCTGTCAAACCGCCGGTTTCGGCGGTAGCATGATACGGAACAAACGACACGGCTGGGGCGAATGGAAAACTGCATGTCGGAACGGTGGAAGGCCGCGGTCGAGGACGCCGCCGATGCCCTTGGCGAGCTTCTATTGGAGGTTGCCGGCGGCGGCGTCGAATACACTCACGATGATATCGCTCCCATCGTCTTGCGCGCCGGGCTCGCGACCTTGCTGGTCGATGGACCAACGTCGTCACGGATCGACGCAGCGTCCCGCGTCATTTACGACAAGCTGCATGATTCCGAGGCGAAAGAATGGTCTTCACTCTCTGCCATCGAAAAATCGTTCTGGCGCGATATCGCTCGCGCCGCGATCGCGGCGGCCGACGCGGCGCTTCTCCACGAAATCGGCCCCGGCGACGTTCACTGAAAATAGAAAGCCGAAGCCAGTTACGACCGATCCATGCGCAGGTCCAGGAAATGGGTGGCGCAGGAAATGCACGGGTCGTAGTTGCGCACCGTTTGTTCGCAAAGCCACGTCAGGTCCGCGTCGTTCATGTCCAGATTGCGTTCGATCACCAACCGGAGATCGGATTCGATGGTCCGTTGGTTCTGGGACGTGGGCGGCACGATGTTGGCGGAAATGATCAAGCCATCGTCATCCAAACGATAGTGGTGGTAGCAGATGCCGCGAGGGGCTTCGGTGCAGCCATGGCCCTCTCCCGCTTGCGGTGCATAGTCGATACAGGCTTGGTCCGGCTCCTCATAGGCGCGGGCGAGACGCAGCGCCTCTTCACACGCCGCAAGGATCTCGACGGCGCGAACGATGATGCTGCGAAACGGATTGCGGCATTCGGCGCCGAGCCCGGCCTCGCACGCCGCCTCCCGCGCCAGGGGCGGTAGTTTGTCCGAGTTGAGGCTGTAGCGAGCCAGCGGCCCCACGTGATACTCGCCGCCGCCGTCCACCATGACACCGTGAAGCGCGTTGGAATGGGGAACGTGCTTTTCCGCGAAATGATCCGAGAATGCGGCGATGGGAATGTCGAGCCCGCGGTTGGAAACCAGGCGTCCTTCGGTAATGGCGTATTCGTCGGGATGGCGGAGCGCGACGAACGTGTAGTCGCGCTCGGCGTCGGGAAAGTCGAAACAGGCGACGAGGCCGACGGTGTCCCTTGCCGCTTCGATGGCCCATTGCAGGGGTTCGATCAGGGTTTGTATCTCGCGTTTCCTGGGGATGCGGTGAAATCCGCCGATCTTCAGGTTGAGGGGGTGAACCGCGCGGCCGCCGCCGACCACTTCGATGATCCGGTTGCCGATCTTTTTTAGCTTCAGGCCTGCCTTGAGGACCTCCGGCTGCGTGCGCCCGATCTCGAACGCATCCTGAAAGCCGAGGAAGTCGGGCGCGTGCAGCATGTATACATGCAGAGCATGGCTCTCGATCCACTCGCCGCAATAGATCAGGCGGCGCAGGTCGCGCAGCGGTCCCGTCACCCGGACCCCGAACGCGTCCTCCATGGCCTGGCTGGCGCTCATCATGTAGGCGATGGGACAGATGCCGCAAATGCGCGCCGTGATGTCGGGCGCCTCTCCGAAGGACCGCCCTCGCAACAGCGCTTCGAAGAACCGGGGCGGTTCGTAGATGTGGAGCTTGACCTCGTGAACGGTGCCGTCGCGAACCCGAACGTCGATGGCGCCTTCGCCCTCGACGCGGGCGAGCGCGCCGACCGCGATCGTTCGCTCAGTCATGGGCGTCGCCTTCGGTTCGAAATGGCTCCGCCCAGGCGTTGAAACCGTGGAAGGCATGCCTGACTTGCCTGGGCGACAGTCCGAGACCGGCGAACTGGTTTGCAAGCGCCGCCGTATTGGGGTCGACGCAGGGGCCGAAGCAACCGTAGCATCCGCGATGGGTCGCCGGGCACAGACCGCCGCAGCCAGCCTGGGTGACCGGGCCGAGACAGGGCATTCCCCGGGCCACCATGACACAGACGGTTCCCCGCCGTTTACATTCCATGCACTCGCTATGGGTGGGGATGTTCGATTTGCGGCCGTTGAGGGTGGCGTTGATCAGCTCAAGGATCTGGTGCTTGTTGACGGGGCAGCCGCGAAGTTCGAAGTCGACCGGTACGGCGTGGGAAATGGGCGTGGACCGTTGCAGGGTTTCGATATACTCGGGATGGGCGTAGACGGCGCGCTTGTATTCTTCGCTATCGCCGAAATTGCGCAGCGCCTGAATACCGCCGGCGGTGGCGCAGGCGCCGATGGTCACCAGGAATCGCGACTGGTCGCGAACGTCACGAATACGCCTCTCTTCCTCGGGCGTGGTGATCGACCCTTCGACCAGGGACAGGTCATAGGGTCCATCGGACCGCGCCCGGGTCGCTTCCAGGAAATAGGCGATTTCCACGGCGTCATTGATGGCCAGAAGGTCGTCCTCGCAGGAAAGCAGGGACAGTTGGCATCCGTCGCATGACGAAAATTTCCAGACCGCCAATTTCGGTCGATAGCGGCGGGATTCAGTCATCGGCGTTCTCTTGGACGATAGCGCGGATCGCTCGGATTTCCTCCGTGATATCGATTCCCACCGGACACCAGGTGATGCAGCGGCCGCAGCCGACGCAGCCCGAGACCCCGAACTGGTCGTGCCAGGTACTGAACTTGTGGGTCAGCCACTGGCGGTAACGGGCGTGTGTCTCCCGCCGGATGGCCCCGCCATGGATGTAGGAGTGGTCGGGATTGAAACAGGAATCCCAAAGCCGCCAACGCTCCGCATGATCGCCATCGAGGTCGGTGGTGTCCTCGATCGTGGAACAGAAACACGTCGGGCACACCATGGTGCAGTTGCCGCAGCCAAGGCAGCGGCCGGCGATCACTTTCCAATGTAGAAGGTCCGGGTTGTCGGCCAAAATCTCCTTCAGCCCTCGGATTTCCACCCGTCTTCCCATGGCCGCGGTCGTTTTCGCGGCGATATCCGCGATCGCCGCAAGGTCCTTGGCGTTCGCTTCACGGCTCTGGATCGATGCCAGCAAGGCGGCGCCGCGCTCCGATCCGACCTCGATGACGAAGTCGTGGCGGCCACCGTCGAGGATCTCGGTCAGGTTGAGATCGTAGCCGCCGAACGGCCTTGGTCCCGTTTCCATGGAGGCGCAAAAGCAGGTTCCTGACGCCGTGCCGCAGGTCACCGTGATGATCAAGGCGTTTTCGCGCCGCGCCACGTAGCCGCGATCGCCGCTATGCTCGCCGGAAAAAGCACGGCCGTCGAAAACGCGGTCCTGAATGTGCATCGCCGCCAAGTCGCAAGAACGGACGCCGACGAAAGCCATGCGCTTGTCGTCTTCCGTCGGTTCATCGACGGTAAAACCCGATCCGTCCCTGACCGCGCGCCACACCGGTTGCCGCGCCGGGAACAGCCGGTGCTTGGCGCCGTTGGGGCCGACGGTGAAGGCGAAGAGGGCAGGGGAGTCATTGCGCCGAAGCCGGTATCGTCCGGCCTCTTGCTCATCGGTCCAGCCCATGGGCAGATCCTGGAGGCCGGTGATGTCATCGTATATCACCGCCGCGTCCGCCACGGTCGGGCCGACAACGCGGTAACCGTCGGCGATCAGTCTTTCGAGCAGAGCGGCGAAACCGTCTCGCGAAACAACTTGAGCGGACACGGCTTGCCCTCCCGGGCTCCTCCGGCACAACGCGGGTTAGGTCCAATGGACTCGATGATCGTCAAACAGGCCCTATGATGACGCGTTCTTGCGTTCCTGCAACAACTTGATGATCATCGCCGCCACTTGCTCGATGGAGCGCTGAGTGACGTCGATGACGGGCCAGCCGCGGCGAACGAAAAACCGGCGCGCATCGCGCAATTCTTCCCGTAGCGAATCAAGGTCGGCGTACTCGGATGGTGTTTTTTCCTGCAGCGCTTTCAGCCGGGCCGCGCGCACGAAGGCGAGGCGCGTGGGATCCACCGTCAGGCCGACGATGAGCGGCTTTTTCGCCTTGACGAGCGAATCCGGCAGGGGCACGCCGGGAACCAGCGGGACATTGGCCGCCTTGATGCCGAGGGACGCCAGATACATGCACGTCGGTGTCTTCGTCGCGCGCGACACGCCCACTAGGACCACGTCCGCGTCCTCGAGATCCTGGGTCGCCACGCCGTCATCGTGGGACAGCGTGTACTTCATGGCTTCCACGCGCTGGTAATACTCTTCGTCGATGATGTCGCGCGCGCTGGTGCGGTATTGCACATGGGCATCGAAATGCTCGGACAGCCTGTTCACCAGCGGTTCCAGCGAGAACATGCAGGGCACCGCCAGTCGCCGGCAGCCCTCTTCCAGCGATTCGCGAATGTCGATGGCGGCGATACTATGAAGGACAAAGCCGCGGGTCTCGGCCACCGCCGCCAGGATCTCCGGCACCTGACCCAGGTGTCTCACCATTTTCCACAGACGGCGCTCCACCTGCACGTCTTCCAACTGCGCGATGGCGTTGCGCGCCAGCATCTCGATCAATTCCCCTGACGCGTGCGAAACCAGGTGCAGGCGAATGATCTCGGTCATGACACCATCATTTCTCCCACCTTTTCCCAATCTTCATCGATGCAAACCGCCGTCGAGACGCAGCACCGTGCCGTTGACCATCACGTTCTTGATGACATGGACGACCAGCATCGCGAATTCGGCCGGATCGCCGAAGCGATGGGGAAACGGGATCGACCGCGCCAGACGCGAGTCCAGGTTGCGTTCAATGGCGAACAGGGTCGGAGTACCGAACAGACCGGGCGCGACACCCACAACGCGAATGCCGAGAGGCCCCAATTCACGCGCGGCGGGCAGGATCATGCTGACGACACCGCCTTTGGAAGCCGCGTAGGCTGCTTCACCGCTTTGCGCTTCGTAAGCCGACACAGATGCGGTGAAAATGATGATGCCGCGCTCGCCGGATGACGTCTTTTCCAGGGTCGCCATGTCATCGGCCGCCAGTCTCATCATATTGAAGGTGGAGATGAGGTTCACCTCGACCAGCTGGCGAAAATCATCGAGGGGCATGGGGCCGTCGGTGCTGACCAGCGGTCGGGAGTGTCCGCGGCCGACGCAGTGAACCAGCACCCGCGCCGGTCCGTTGGCCTCGCGCGCTTGACGCAGCGCGGCCTCGGCTGCCGCCGCATTGGACACGTCGCATGGAATGGCGGCGGCGCCGATCTCTTCGGCGATGGCCTGCAGGCGTTCGGCGTCGATGTCGATCACCGCCACACGCGCGCCTTCTTCCGCCAGGTAACGCGCCGTCTCGGCACCGAGGCCCGATGCCGCCCCGGTCACCACCGCCGAGCGTTGCCACAAATCCATTCAAATCCCTCCTGGAACAAAAATGATATCACATCGAACGAGTTACTCGAAATCTGCGCTAAAGCCCACACCAGCGTCGAGTCAGCTCCGTGTAAGCCGCGACGGCTTGGTTCAAGCGGTCGATACGGCAGTATTCGTCGGTTTGATGGGCCATGGCCGGTTCGCCGGGACCGAGAATCACCGTCGGCGGACCGCCGAACGCCGGGGTCAGATAGGCGGCGTCGGTAAAATAGGTGGCGCCGCTCGCCGCCGCGGCGTGGCCCATGACCGCCTGCATCACCGCGAACACCTCCTGGATCCAGGGATCGGCCGGGTCGGTCCAGATCCCTTCCACGTCGGTGATGGCCGAAACCTCGACGTCTTCGCCCAAATACGCCGCCATTTGTTCGCGAATTCGCGCGTGTTTCTGTCCGGGCACGGTGCGGATATCGATGCCGATCTCGGCTTGATCGGGTACCGAGTTGATATTGATGCCGCCGTGTACTGTGCCGACGTTGAGGGTTGGTCCGCCGAGCACCGCGTGCCGCTCGACGTTGAAATCGAAGTCCTCCAGCTTGCCGATGGCGTGCGCCGCCTTGTAGATGGCGTTGACGCCTTTTTCCGGCATGGAGCCATGGGCGGTGACGCCATGGGTTCGGGCCCTGAGCCACAGCGCTCCCTTGTGGCCGACGAATGGCATGTTGGAGGTGGGCTCGGCGACCACGACGGCGCCGGCTTCGCCGAGAACGGTGCCGGTCGCGGCCAGGCGGGACGCGCCTTCGCAGCCGGTTTCCTCGCCGGCCGTCAGAACCAGCACCACGCCGGGCGTTCCGGCGAGACGCGGCGCCAAGTCCGTAACCGCCACGACGAAGGCGGCGATGCCGCTCTTCATGTCGCTCGATCCCCGGCCATAGAGGCGGCCGTCGTCGATCTCGCCGGCGAACGGGTC
>JAHCKI010000077.1 GCA_026125865.1 Rhodospirillales bacterium | reverse complement strand
GCACCTTTTCCACTGAGTTGTGCGGCGGCACCCATGCACGGCGAACCGGCGACATCGGCCTGTTCAAGATCGTCTCCGAGGGTGCGCTCGCCGCTGGTGTGCGCCGGATCGAGGCCATGACCGGCGCTGGTGCGCAGGCCCACGTGGCGGACGAGGAAGCCGCCCTTCGCGAAGCGGCCGCGCTCCTCAAGACCTCGCCACACGATGTTCCAAACCGGGTCGCGGCATTGATGGAAGAGCGCCGGCGGTTGGAGCGGGAATTGACCGATGTGCGGCGGGTGATGGCAACCGGCGGCGGTTCGCAATCTATCGATATACGGGATGTTGGCGGCGTAAAATACGCGCCAAGGTTGCTGGAAGGGATCCCCGCCAAGGATCTCAAGAGCCTCGCCGACGACATCAAGAAACAAGTGGGCTCGGGCATCGTTGCCCTGGTATCGGCGATCGATGGCAAGGCTTCGATCGTGGTCGGCGTGACCGACGATCTGGCGGACCGCTTCAATGCCGTCGATCTGGTCCGCATCGGTTCGGCGGCCCTCGGCGGCAAGGGCGGCGGCGGCCGGCCCGACATGGCCCAGGCGGGCGGTCCGGATCCGAGCAAGGGTGCCGCAGCCGTGGACGCCATCGAACAGGCCCTCGCCGGTGGCGGCTGAAACCGCGAGGGGGCACTCGCGAACCCCGTCGGGTGATGGCACCGCCATCGGGTGGCGGCGGCCGGAGGTGTTGCTTTTGCTAATGTCGGTGGCGATGCCTTTCAGTTTCTCCACCTGGATGGCACTGCTCAACAATTTCGCCATCGAGCGCGCGGCCTTTACGGGCGTTGACATGGGCATTCTGCAAAGTGTCCGCGAAGTGCCGGGCTTTCTCGCGTTCGCCGTCGTCTTCGTCCTGCTGCTCCTGCGCGAACAGACATTGGCGTTGGTCGCCCTGATGCTGCTTGGGCTTGGTGTTGCGGCGACGGGATATTTCCCCAGTTTCATCGGGTTGTGCGTTACCACCGTGGTCATGTCGGTGGGCTTCCACTATTTCGAAACCGTGCGCCAGTCGCTGGCCCTGCAGTGGATCGAGAAGGAACGCGCGCCTTTGGTTCTGGGGCGTATGGTCGCGGCCGGATCCTTCGCGTCTCTGGTGGTGTTCGCGCTGATCTACGTGGGTGTCGACCTCGGCAACCTTGGCATGGAAACGGTGTATTTGATTGGGGGCGGAGCGACAATCGCGCTGACCTTGGTTGCTTGGGCGCTGTTCCCACGATTCGCCAATCCCGTCGAACAGCATCGCTCCCTTATCTTGCGCCGACGCTATTCGCTGTACTACGCGCTGACCTTCATGGCGGGTGCGCGCCGACAGATATTCATCGTCTTTGCCGGTTTCCTCATGGTCGAGAAGTTCGGCTTCGGCGTGACCGCGATCACTCTGATGTACCTGGCCAACCACGCGATCAGCATGGTCCTGGCGCCTACCATCGGCCGTTTGATCGGCCGTTGGGGCGAGCGCTGGGCTCTTACCGTGGAATACGCCGGCTTGGTCGTGGTGTTCACGGCGTATGCCTTCGTTGACGTGGTGTGGATCGCCGTTGGGCTCTATATTGTCGACCACCTGTTTTTCGCCATGTCCATCGCCATCAAGACCTATTTTCAGAAAATCGCCGATCCGGCCGATATCGCCTCGACCGCCGGTGTCAGCTTCACCATCAATCACATCGCCGCGGTCGCCATCCCGGTGGCGTTCGGCTTTTTTTGGATGGTGTCACCGGCAGCCGTATTTCTTGGCGGATCGGCGATGGCGGTGGTATCTCTCATATTGGCCCGCCTGATCCCGCCGGCGCCGACGCCTGATAGCGTCGTCCTTCCGTCGCGTCAGAAGTTCGCCTTCGGCCCCTCCGAATAAATGAACGCATAGGTAGAAATAGTGATATATATTTTCTCGTTATTCATAGATTTTGCTTTGACTTTTTGTTTTATGAGAACTCATTTGCGTCATGATCGTGAGGCTCGCAAAAAGCGGACGGTTTTTTTCAGGCAACGACACCAGAATGTGCGGGAGTGCGCTTCCGCATTGTTCTTGTCTTCTTGTTTCTTAGTCACAAGGATGTCTTGGAGAGGTTCGCAGGCGCCGGCAACTCCTGTGGAGGCTTCGTGCTTCATCCAAGGAACTTTATGGTGATGTCAAGACGACTGGCATTTTTGGCTTCCATATTCATTTGCTTTATGGTGACGATTGCTTCCGTTCAGGGATCCCCTTCCGGTCAGAAATGGGCGGGCAAGAACCAGCACGTCATGGTCATTGACGGGGACACCCTCAAGGTGGACGGAGAACCCATCCATCTCTATGGGATCGACTGTCCTGAAATTGGTCAGACCTGTTCTCAGAGCGGCCACGAATGGCCGTGCGGAATGTCGGCGATGTTGCATCTGGATAAGATCCTGACCCTCAACCGGGGGCAGATTGACTGCTCACCTTGGGGTGGTGATGGCACCGCAGCCAAAGGATCGGAAAGGTCGTTTGTTTGCAGCACCAATCATGAGGACCTTGCGGATGACTTGCTTCGCGGCGGTTACTGCTTAACCATTCCAGGCGCGTTTCCGGGCTATCTCGAAGCGGAAAGGGAGGCGCGGCAGGGCCACCTGGGCATTTGGGGCGGCGACTTTCTTGCTCCTTCGGAATGGCGCCAACAAAATCAACGTCCCGAGGCTAAGCCTTAGATTGTTCGAGGGCGTTCGCGGTGAATATTGGTCCTGTTCTTGCCATTGTGGGAATCCTGCTTACCGCCCTTGGCGTCAGCATGATCGTCCCCGCGACAGTGGATTTTATTTATCACGACATTGACTGGCATGTGTTCATCATCTCTGCGGCTGTTACGGTGTTCGTCGGTGTCGGCTTGTTTTTCTCCTTTCGACCTGAAAACCCGACAAGCCTGACGTTGCGTCAGACTTTCATTCTTACGTCGACAAGTTGGGTTGGGCTGGCAACCTTCGCGGCATTGCCGTTTGCTTTTTCCAGACTTCCCGTTTCTTTTACCGACGCCTTCTTCGAGGCCATGTCGGGATTGACGACGACCGGATCGACTGTGCTGGTCGGTCTCGATTCCGCGCCAGTGGGTATTTTGTTGTGGCGGGCGATTTTGCAGTGGGTTGGCGGAATCGGTATCGTCGTGATGGCCGTTACGGTTCTCCCTTACCTCCGCATCGGCGGCATGCAGCTCTTTCGCACCGAATCGTCCGATCGCACCGAGAAAGTGCTGCCACGGATTTCCCAAATTACCGGCGGCATTCTCGCTGTATATTCGATACTGACGGGAGCATGTGCGATACTGCTGATGCTGGCGGGCATGAGCACCTTCGAGGCGATCGTCCATTCCATGACCGCCTTGTCGACCGGCGGCTTCTCGACTGCTGACGCGTCGGTCGGCCGATTCGACAGCGCCACCATAGAAGGCATTCTCATTGTCTTTATGCTGGCGGGTGGTGTCACTTTCACGTTGTACCTGCGAGCCTTGCACGGTGATCCGGGAATTCTTTGGCGAAACAGCCAAGTGCAATGGCTGATTGGCCTCGTCGCTATCTCGACATGCGCGATTTCCGTATGGTTGGTTTTCGTGAAGCACATGGCACTGTCGACGGCCATGCGACTTGCATTGTTTCATGTGGTTTCGATCATCACCACCACGGGATTCACGTCCGCCGACTACGGCCAGTGGGGGAGCTTTCCGATAACGGCGCTCTATTTTTTGACGTTCGTCGGCGCTTGCACGGGATCGACCAGCGGTGGCCTCAAGGTCTTTCGCCTGCAAGTGCTCTATGAACTAGCGTTGGCACAGGTTCGGCGCACCCTCCATCCCCATGGCGTCTTTCAACCAACCTATGAAAACCGCCCCATTACCGAGGCTGTCGGTTTGTCGGTCATGGGTTTCTTCTTTCTGTACGGTTTGTCCTTCGCCGTCCTATCACTCTCCCTATCGCTTTGCGGTTTGGATTTGGTTACCTGCATCTCGGCCGCCGCGACAGCCATCGCAAACGTCGGACCGGGCCTGGGTGATGTTGTTGGTCCATCGTCCACGTTCGCGACACTGCCCGATCTGGCGAAATTGGTCATGGCTGCCGGCATGTTGCTCGGTAGGTTGGAGTTGGTGACTCTCCTCATCCTTTTCCATCCTCGTTTCTGGCAGGGATAAGGCGCGGACGTCCGGGAACCGTCATGGAAATCTACCTTCCCATCGCTGATATCGACGAGAACGTGTTTGTCCTTTTCGGTGCGGGCGGAATCGTCGGACTCCTTTCGGGTCTGTTTGGGGTTGGGGGAGGATTTCTCTTAACCCCGCTTCTCATCTTCATCGGTATCCCGTCTCCCGTCGCTGTGGCATCGGGAGCCAACCAAGTGGTGGGTACCTCCATTTCCGCCTTAATCGGTCATTGGCGGCGAGGCAACGTTGACATCAAGATGGGGCTCGTTCTGGCCATCGGTGGCCTTACCGGTTCCAGCGTCGGCGTATGGTTGTTCCAATTCCTGAAAGCGCAAGGCCACATCGATCTCGTCATTAGCCTCGCATATGTCGTCTTGCTCGGAATCATCGGGGCGATCATGCTTGTCGAAGGCTTGTCCGCGTGGATTCGCGCGAGACGAAAAAGCAGCCGCGGTGTATCTAGCAGTCAACGCGCTCCAAATTGGATTCGTTCCTTACCACTCAAGACTCGATTTCGGAAATCGCGGCTCTACGTCAGCATTTTTCTGCCGCTGTCCGTGGGTTTCGTAACCGGTATACTTTCGGCGATTATGGGGGTCGGTGGTGGTTTCTTGATGGTACCGGCGATGATTTTCATTCTCGGGATGCCGACCGCCGTCGTTATCGGAACGTCTCTGTTCCATATCATCTTCGTGACCGCCAACGTTACGGTCTTGCAAGCGACCCACACCCATACCGTTGATGTGGTGCTCGCCATGTTCCTTCTCGTCGGTGGTGTGACAGGCGCCCAACTCGGCGTACGGCTGGGAAGTCGATTGCCCGCGGAGCAGCTCCGTGCTCTGCTCGCGATTCTCGTCCTCGCCGTCGCCGTTAAAATCCTCTTGGGTCTCCTGGCAACACCCGCCGATGTGTACTCTGTCGCGCCTTAAGGTCTTGAACCGAATACGCTTCGAATGAACGGATGCGATTCAGTTGAATGCATCTTTCTTTGACCGATTTGAGGGACGGAAATAGTTCTGCGGGATCAAGTTCCTGAGAAAAGATCGATCATGCCACCGCCCCTTCTGTTTCTGAGCGACATCCATTTGACCTTCGGTGGAACACCTCTTCTGCAAGGCATCGATTTGTCGGTGTCGCGCGGGGACCGGCTGTGTCTCGTGGGACGCAACGGTTCGGGCAAGTCGACCGTGCTGAAGATCGCCGCCGGCTTGATCGAGGCCGACCGGGGTGAGCGCTTCGTCCAGCCGGGGGCAACTATCCGATATCTGTCGCAGGAACCCGACCTATCGGGATACGAGACCGCGTGGGCCTACGTGGAGGCGGGGCTCGCTCCCGGTGACGACCGGCATCAGGCGCGGCTGCTGATGACGCAACTGGGCCTTACAGGCGACGAGGACCCGATGCGCCTTTCGGGCGGAGAGGCGCGACGATGCGCCCTGGCCCGTGTCTTGGCGCCCAATCCCGATATCCTGCTGTTCGACGAGCCAACCAATCACCTCGACATGCCCGCCATCGAGTGGTTGGAGTCGACGCTGGCCGGCCTCGGCACCGCCATCATCATGGTCAGCCATGACAGGCGCTTCCTGGAATCCCTGTCGCGGTCCACCGTATGGCTCGACAACGGCGTCACCCTCCGCCTTGACCAGGGCTTCTCGGCGTTCGAGGACTGGCGCGACGCCATTGTGGAGCAGGCGGCGGAAGAACGGCACAAGCTGGACCGCAAGATTGCCCAGGAAACCAAATGGTTGCACTACGGCGGGGTCACCGCCCGCCGCAGACGCAATCAGGGACGATTGCGCGCCCTCAAGGATCTGCGCCGGCAGCGCCGCGAGCAGACCCGCGGTCCGGAAACGGCGAAAATGACTGTTACCGAGGGCGATGCTTCGGGAAAACTGATCGTCGAGGCCACGGGAATCTCGAAGTCATTCGGGGACCGGGCCATCGTCAAGGATCTGTCCCTGCGTATTCAGCGTGGCGATCGCATCGGTATCATTGGCCCCAACGGTTCGGGTAAAACCACCCTCGTCAAATTGTTGACCGGCGCGCTGGCTCCCGACGACGGTACCGTTCGGCTTGGCGCGAACCTGCAACAAGTCTCCCTCGACCAGAGGCGCGAGAGCCTCGACCCGAGTTGGACATTGCGAGAGGCGCTTACCGATGGGCGCGGCGACACGGTGTTCGTCGGCGGTACGGCCAAACATGTCACCGGCTACATGAAGGACTTTCTGTTCGCGACGGAACAGGCCGGAACCCCCACCGACGCGCTTTCGGGCGGTGAGCGTGGGCGCCTCATGCTTGCTCGCGCGCTGGCGCGCCCATCCAACATGATGGTGCTGGATGAACCGACCAATGACCTCGATTTGGAAACCCTTGATCTGGTTCAGGAGATACTGGCGGACTACGCGGGTACCGTTTTGCTTGTCAGCCATGACCGCGATTTCCTGGACCGCATCGTCACGTCGGTGATCGCGGCAGAGGGCAATGGCCGGTGGCTCGAGTACGCCGGTGGTTTCAGCGACATGGTTGCTCAGCGCCGGGCTGCGGCCGAGTCGGAAAAGTCCGTGCGGCCGGAAACCAAGGCGCGAGGGCAGAAACCGGCCGCGCCGTCGGCAATCCAGGCGTCCGGCGGGGCTTCACGGTCTTCGCCGGACGGTCGCAAGCGCAAACTCTCCTTCAAGGAAAGCCACGCCCACAAAACCCTGCCGTCCACGATCGCGGCACTGGAGGAAAGGATCGCGCGATTGCAGGCGCTGCTCGCCGATCCCGATTTCTATGCCCGCGATCCGGCCGCGTTTGACGACGCCGCCAGCCAATTGGAGACAGCGACCGCGGAACTCGCGGGCGCCGAACACGAATGGCTTACTCTCGAACTGCTGTTGGACGAATTGGGCGGAGAGTCTTGAAGTTACGGGTGTTCGTGCTCACCGTTGAGCATGCCAATTTCGTGCGATCGGGATGAGCGGGGCCGGTGCAAGGCCTTTGAGATGGACGCCAATGCCCACAAGCACAGACACCACAAGGCAAAGACAAGCGCCTTCGGGTCGCTGAAGTCCCACATATGGGCTCGGTCGGCGTCTGCGATCCAGTTGGCGAGGATGTAGTGAAACATCGGCGTCTCTTGACCCCAAGTTCCGCTCACGACGCCGGGCATGTGCAAAAGACCGGCCGCCTCCAGCACCGCCGCCACCGCCAGGCTCGCGGTGAAGAAGGGGATGTAGCCGCCTTGCCGGTTCTTGGCGAGTGATCCGAAGGCGACGAGCGTCAGGGTAGCCGCAAGGCCGTAAGCGATCAGCGAAGGCCACAAAGTGTCTGCAAAAGACGCCACGTTGACTTTATCGATGGCGACGATCGCCAGTTGCCAGATTAAAACCAGAATGACGAACAGACCGAGTTCGTATTCCGGGGTCTCTCGAACCGCTCTACCGGCATGGTTCTGCAAAAATCCGAGATAACTTTTGGCGCTTTCCTCGGTTCGAAATCGGCGTCGCCCGACACTCAACCCGGAAAAGTCCTCATCGATCTTCAGGTTCTTCAGACCGTCCAGTCCTCCGATGCGCGCGAGGATTTTGCGCAGCCGGCTACGCTTCAAGACAAGGAGCGCGATCATGCTAATAACGACGGCAATCATCGGAACGCTGAAAAGAACGAGTCCCGGCGAGATTGCTTTTAGAAAATAGGACGCGAACAGAAACCCGAAATACGAGACAAAGCCTACGAGTAGCCAGCCCCATACACGGGCCCTGGACTGCCGAGCCACGAAAAAAAACAGAAAAACTACCACTACGCCCAAAATATAACGCATTTACCTCCCCCCCCCCAAGGACGATCATCATGTTTATGGCACGAGAAATGCCACCGTTATAGTGTATGCGAAAGCCGTTGATGAAAGCAGCATATACCCATCCACATGAGCAATATGAGTACCCCAAACGAATTTATGTCCACCACATGTCGTTTTTGGTCTTCAAAGTGTCGCAAAGAAATCTGCGCCAACAATATGGTAATTTAACGGACAAGCATGGTTGCTACGGTCAAGCCCTGAAAGAAGATTAAAGCCTATAGCGCATATATGAAAAACGGAGTAGCCCTTTTTGATTACATAGCAAAAGTTGTATATTTGCAATTTGCGACGCGAAATCGGTACAAGTAGCAATTTTTTGCTCCTTTCTAATTTCATGTATCTGCTTATCCAACCATGGGCCCGCCAAAAGGTCAAGAATTAAAATCGTCAGATTGAAAGTCGATAAATCAATTCGCCAAAAAGCGGCGGCGCAAAAATCAAATTACAATCTGGGATTGCATCGAATCTCATCTTTACCAAAACATCGTTTCCGTTAGAGCGATTTCGTAACGGTTTTGTACCCAACTTGAAGAGCTATGACCGATTGTGGGTGATGGGGGTGATCAAGCGGCGGCGTGTTGATCATTCGTGGTCACTTCGATTCCGTCTCTGAATTTGACGCCTTTGATGACCTTGGGCAACTGATTGCTGCCCTTCAGCTTGCGCCAGGTTCTTGATGCCGCTGTGATCAGTTTGAAGACCATGACCATGGGGGTGTCGTGTGACAGGCAGCCTTTGGTGCGGACCGTACGGTGCCGGACCGTCGCATACCCGAAGGGGGCGCCCCGCGACTAGACGCTTTCGACCGGGTTTGTCGTCCGCAAATGGACCCAGTGCTCGGCGGGGAAGTCGTAGAAGGCGAGCAGCGCCTCGCGGTCCTTGGTCAGGCACTCGACTGCCTTCGGGTACTTCTTCGCGTACTTGGCGGCGAAGCGATCGAGGGCGGCATTCGCCTCGT
>JAHCKI010000076.1 GCA_026125865.1 Rhodospirillales bacterium | reverse complement strand
CAAAATGTAGGTGCCGTATTCCTTGTTCATCTTTTCGAGACGCGCGGCGATGTTGACCTCGTCGCCGTGGACGGTGAACAGCAGGCGCTCCGCGGTGCCGACGGTGCCGGTGATGAGATCGCCGGTGCTGATGCCGCACCGTGCCTTGAGCCGGATTCCCTGACCGAAGCGGCGGGTCTTGAGAATATCCTGGATGCCCAACGCCGTTCTGAGAGCGTTGGCGGCATGATCGGGATCGGAATGGGCGGTGTTGAAGGTGACCAGCATGGCGTCGCCGCGAAACTCGGTGATCACGCCGCCATGGGTGGCGATCACCTCGTTGACCGCGCCGAGGTACTCGTTGAAGGTTTGCATCAATTCGCCCGGCGATAAGCGTTGGGCAATACCGGAAAAGCCCTCCAGGTCGCAGAACAGGATACTAGCCGTCTTCACTTCGCCATCGCCCGGCTGAATGGCCCGCTCGGCGCTCGCCACATGGGCGGCGATGTCGGGGGTGACGAACCGCGATAGGTCGTGCGCCACGGCCCCATCGGCGACGGCCCGAGTCAGCAGTCGCCGCGCGCGGATTTGGGCTACGGCTAGTACGGTCGTCACTAAAAGGATCGATATGATCTTGTCGATCTCCGCACCCACCAAAACCATGTTCGAGGTCATGTAAAGGACATAGTCGCGGGTGACGAGGTTGGGTTCGCCGGCCATCGTCTCCATGGCGTACCAAAGGAGCGCGAACCAGCCGACGGCGGCAGCGGTGCCGGTGGCGATCACGAACGTCGGTTCGAAGCGGAGCGTCCGCAAGGAAATAAAAATAAACACATAAAGCAGCGTCGGCGCCTTCAGATAGAACGGAGCCGGTTGATTGTACTGGAGATGAAAGCTCCAGATCAGAACCATGAGGAGGGTGATGTCGCTGATAACGGAACCGAATAGAAACCAGCGCGGCAGCGCCCATTTGTACGTCAGCAACAACCGGAAAGCCGTGAACATGAGGTACATGGCCAAGACGTAAGGCACGGGCATGAATTTCGTGCCGTCGGAGGTCTTGGGCGCGATCGTGTAGAGGAGAACGAAGAATACGACGAGCGCCAGTTGCGCCCAGCCAATGAGCTTCTCCGCCTGGACTTGTTGCTCGACGATGGAGCGCCGCACGCGTTCCGGTAATTGCTGGTGAGCGGGTTGCCCGAAGATGAACATGGTGATCCGGTTCAACATTCGCTCCTCCCCGACGGAATTGGCTCCCTATCGCGCCGAAAAAAAGTATCCCGCTGAATATGTCTCTTCTTGACTCGACATGGTGATCACGGTGTCACAAATCACCGTGAAACTTTCTCGATCGGACTCTCATTCGTCCGCGAGGCCGAGCAGGCTGCGGGCAAATGCTCTCGGGTCGAACGGCCGCATGTCCTCCAGCGACTCGCCGACGCCCACCGCGTGCACCGGCAGTCCGAAGCGATCGGCCAGCGCCACGACGACCCCGCCCTTTGCCGAGCCGTCGAGTTTGGTCATCACCAGTCCCGTTACATTGACAATGGAGCGAAACGTTTCCACCTGACTGTGCGCATTCTGGCCGACGGTGGCGTCGAGCACGAGAATGCAGTCATGAGGCGCGCTATCATCGACCTTCTTCAGGACGCGAATGATCTTGGTCAGCTCGGCCATCAGGTCGGAGCGGTTCTGCAGACGGCCGGCGGTGTCGATCAACAGCACATCGGTGCGTCGCGTGCGTGCCTGATCCAGGGCGTCATACGCCAGGCCCGCGGCGTCCGATCCCGGCGCGCGCGCGATCACCGGGCAGCCGATGCGATCACCCCAGACCTGCAACTGTTCGATCGCCGCCGCCCGGAAGGTATCACCGGCGACCATGGCCACATCGAGGCCCACATGCTTGAACAGCGCCGCGAGCTTGGCGATGGTCGTCGTCTTGCCGCTGCCGTTGACGCCGCAAAACAGGATGACATGCGGCTTGTGTGCCTGATTTATGGAAATCATCTCGGCCACGGGCGCCAGGATCTTCGCCGCCTCTTCCGCCAGGGCGCCACGCACCTCCGCGCCGGAGACTTCCTGATTGAAGCGGGACTTGGCCAAGGCGCCGACCAGTTTCGCCGCGGTCGTCACGCCGAGATCCGCGGTGATGAGCAGTTCTTCCAACTCCTCCAACGCTTCGTCGGTCAGCTTGCGCTTGCCGAAGAGATCGGTGATACCGCCGGTCAGCTTCGCCGAAGACCGACCCAGGCCGTGACGAAGGCGCGTGACCCAGCCGCCGGAGTCCTGGTCCTTCCGGTCAAGGTCTTGGCGTTCTTGCGTTGGGGTGCGTTCGGTCATTGGATCGCCGTTCCCCTCAGGCCATGGGCGTCCGCGCCGTCGATCCGTGCGGTGAGCAATGTTCCCGAAGCTAAGGGAACGTCGAGCTGAACCGGTGCATAGTAAGGACAGCGGGCATCCCGGCCCGTTTCCACCAGCACGTCGGTAAGGGTGCCGATGCGGTCGTTGAAGAAGCGCGCACGCGCATCCGCGCCCGCTTGGCGGAGCCGCGCCGCCCGGGCGCGGCGCTCGATTGCCGGCACTTGCGGCATTCGCGCCGCCGGCGTGCCCGGCCGCGGTGAATAGGGAAATACGTGCAGATAGGTGAGGTTCAGAGCGTCAACGGCATCGAACGTCGCTTCGAACATGTCGGGGGTTTCGGTTGGGAAGCCGGCGATGAGGTCGGCGCCGAATACCATGTCGGGGCGAACCCGCCGCAACCGATCGGCAATAGCGAAAACATCCGCCCGCGAGTGGCGACGCCGCATCCGCTTCAGAACGGTGTCGTCCATGGCCTGCAGACTGAGGTGCACGTGCGGCATCAGCCTCGAATCTTCGCCGAACGCGACAACCAGGACGTCATCGATCGCGGCCGGATCAATCGTCGACAATCGCAAGCGCCGAAGCGCCGGAATCTGCGCCAATATGGCGCGGACCAGGTCCCCTAATCGCGGGCGGTCGGCAAGATCGGCCCCGTAGGAGCAAATATCGACACCGGTGAGCACAACTTCCCGATAACTGTGCTCAACCAGTGCGCGAATCTGCGCCGCCACCTGTTCTAGCGGCACACTGCGGCTGGGGCCGCGCGCGAAGGGAACGATGCAGAACGTGCAGCGGTGGTCGCATCCTTGCTGGATCTGGACGAAGGCGCGGGTGCGGCCCTCGAATCCTTCGACAAAGGGTGTCGCCGCATCGTGATAGTCGGATATATCGGAAACGGCGAACGCGGCGGCTTCGTCCGCTAGGATCTTACGATCCAGCTTTTCGGCATTGCCGATCACGCAATCGACCTCCGGCATGGCGGCGAAGGCTTCGGGCGTCAACTGCGCGGCGCAGCCGGTGACGACGATGCGATCATGGGGCCGTTCGCGGCGGGTGCGGCGGATCGCCTGCCGGGCCTGGCGAACCGCTTCACCGGTAACGGCGCAGGTATTGATGATCACCGTATCGGCGACGCCGGCCGCCGCTGCTTCGGACCGAATGACCTCCGACTCGAAAGCATTCAGCCGGCATCCGAGGGTAATGACGCGCGTGTCGGCCATCAACATCCCGCCGCGAGCAACGAAGGATGGAGGGTGCCGGAAAAGCTGACGGTTGCCGGCCCCGTCATCAGCACGTGGTCGTCCCGCAGCCACTTGATCGCGAGTGCGCCGCCGTCGAGAACAACGATCGCTTCGCGACCACAGATCCCTCGACGATGGGCCGCCACCAGGGTCGCGCAAGCGCCGGTCCCACATGCCGCCGTAATGCCGACACCGCGTTCCCAAACACGCACGCGGATGCGGTCGGGCGCCAGGATTTGGGCCGCTTCGACGTTGGTTCGCTCCGGAAACAGGGAGTGATGCTCGATGGTGGGGCCGAGGATTTCCAGCGCGACGGATTCGGCGTCCTCGACAAAGAACACGGCGTGCGGGTTGCCCACATTGACCGCGACCGGATCGGTCAGCGGACCGGCGCCGATATCCAGATGCAGGGTGTCGGCGGGTGTGGCGAGCGGAATGTCACGCCAATCGAGACCGATGCGCCCCATGTCGACGGCGATGAGGCCGCCGTCCTGCTTCTCGGCGTCGAGCAACCCGGCCGTCGTTTCGATGACGGCATGATCGCCGCCGTTTTGTTCCAGCACCATGGCGGCGACACAGCGCGTGCCATTGCCGCACGCAGCGACCTCGCCGCCATCGGCATTGCGAATGCGCATGAAGACATCGGCCAGGCCGTTGCGCGGCGGCTCGACGATGATGATCTGGTCGCAGCCGACACCACGGCGACGATCGGCGATCGCCTTCGCCTGCGCGGCGGACGGATCGAACGGATGCGCGCGGGCGTCGACAACGACGAAGTCATTCCCAAGCCCGTGCATCTTGGTGAAGGGTACGGCGTGCATGCTCCGTTAATATGGTTCGAAGGTGAAGCGAGTCTACCGAAATGGCGGTGCGGGCGCGAAATCGCCCCCGACATAACTCTCTACGACTGTGATCTTCGGAACCACGTCATGTGAAATGACGCCTGATCCGGGTCATAGCGGAAGCTGGCGCCGACTGGGCAGGCGCGACGGGCTTGGCACCCCGATGCCATACAATCCAAACCGGCCTTGGAATGCAGAAACCTGACGCATTTGGCCACATCGTATCCTTCCGGTCCCGTAACGTTTACCGGGCACCCTTCCAGGCACGGCTTGTCGATGCACGTTTCACAAGGGTTCGGGCGGTCGTCGCGCGGTGGCAGCGGGAATTTCCCGTCGAACAGAAACGCGCCGCGATAGGCGTGCCAAAGCCCGAAGTCCGGATGAATCAATGGGCCGATGGGCGAGGGGAAAACCGCGTCCGCCCTTTGCGCCCAACGCTGAAACGGTAGGTAGGGAGGCCCCTCGAACGGATACAACACCCGCGCACCCCAGCTTTCGGCGTATGCCTCCAGGTGGCGGGAAATCCAGTCATCGAGGGGGTGTTCAAGCGCCTGCCGTCCCGTTTCATCGACCTCGGCCGAGAACGCGGACCACATGGCCGGCCCGGCATTGCCGACAAGAACCACCGTTCCATCGGTGGGCAAGGCATCGTCCTCCGGGTACGTATGGAATCCGCCACGAAAGATGAGGCCGCAAGCCGCGATGGTGTCGATGATGGTGTTGATATCCATGGGTGCGTATCCCGGCGCGAAACCACGATCAGACTGACCCGATCCATTGGGGAAGTCATGCGCAAATTGGCGACACGGGGTTCGCCGTTTCGGAAGACTGTTATTGGATGGGGGAGGGGATGCTGAGCTCGTACTGAAGCGTGAGGTCGTCCCGATTGGACGACGGTGACGTCAATGCTTGCCGAATTCCTCGCTGCTGCCCTCGGCCAATGTCTTGACCATGTTGCGGACGGTTCGACGGACTTCGTCGTCGGGCAACTTGGCGTAGACACGGGCGAATTCATGCGCTTCGGTCAGCATGCGCGATGTGACGACCGGCACTTCTCCTTCAAAGGACTCCTCGCTCGAAATCGGTCCTGTGTAGAAGTACGCCACATCGACACCCAGCACGTTTGCCAAGCGATAGAGGTGCGCCGCGCCGATACGCCGTTGCCCGGTTTCCAGTTTTTCGACCGTGCCCGGGGACTCGCCGATCAGGAAATCGACGAGACGGGTATCAAGCCGCACCTGCAAACGACGCGTGTGCAACCGCGCCGCCACGGCGAGGTCGATTTCATCCAGTCCGCGACGACCGTTTCTTGTTTCCTTTGTTGGGTCTTTGGACACCCGGAATACCCCAATTACGAGCCAGTGCACTCAATTCACCACTATAGGGGGTATTTTGTATATATGCAACCCTGATTTGTTGGTGTGATATCAATACCAGTGTCGCACATGCGTGCATGGCTTGACTTACGAAACGGTGAAAAATAAAGTTCGCAGCCTGTGCTCAGGCCATCACAGGCACAGCCAGTCCGCGAGTTTCGCGCACTGGCTTTTTTGTATTGTTTGGACGGGCTCGTTTTGTATTTCCGGCGCCAACGCGCCAATGGAGTGAACCACCAGTGTTCGATCAGCTAAGCGGCAGACTGGGTGAGATTTTCGACAAGTTGCGCAAGCGCGGCGCGCTGACGGAGGAGCACGTCAACGAAAGCCTGCGCGAGGTTCGTGTCGCCCTGCTCGAGGCCGATGTGGCGCTGCCTGTGGTCAAGGAGTTCATCGCCGGCATTCGTGCGCGCGCCGTCGGGCAGGAAGTCCTGCGCAGCGTGACGCCGGGGCAGATGGTGGTCAAGATCGTCAATGACGCCTTGATCGAGATGCTTGGCGGCACTGCCGACGCCGACGGACCACCCATAACCGGCAGCGGCATCAATATTGCGGGCGCCGCTCCCGTGGCGGTGCTCGTCGTCGGCCTTCAGGGCTCGGGCAAGACGACCACCTGCGCCAAGATCGCCGTACGCTTGAACAAGCGCGACAAGAAGCGGGTGCTGATGGCGTCGCTCGACGTGTATCGCCCGGCGGCCCAAAAGCAGCTCACGGTTCTCGGCGAACAGACGGGAACGGCGACATTGCCGGTCGTCATCGGCGAAATGCCTGACGGCATCGCCCGCCGCGCCATGGATACGGGCCGGCGGGAAGGATACGACGTGGTCCTTTTGGATACGGCCGGGCGGCTGCATATCGACGAGGCCATGATGACCGAGGCGGCGGCCGTCAAGCAAACGACCCGCCCGGTGGAAACCCTGCTCGTGGCCGATGCCTTGACCGGTCAGGACGCGGTCACGCTGGCGCGGGAATTCAACGAAAAGATCGGCATCACCGGCATTGTTCTGACACGCATGGACGGCGACGCCCGCGGCGGCGCGGCGCTGTCGATGCGGGCGGTAACGGGGCAGCCTATCAAGCTCATCGGTGTCGGTGAAAAACTGGACGCGATCGAAACCTTCGATGCGCCGCGTATCGCCGGCCGCATCCTCGGCATGGGCGACGTGGTCGGTATCGTCGAGCGCGCCGCCGATGTCATCGAGCGGGAGGACGCCGAAAAGCTCGCGGCGAAGATCGTCAAGGGCGACTTTACGCTGGAGGATATGGCCGATCAGTTTCGGCAGTTGCGCCGCATGGGCGACCTCAAGGGTTTGTTGGGAATGCTGCCGGGTATTGGAAAAATCAAGCAGCAGATCTCGCAAGCCAACATCGATGACAAGATGATCGCCCGCCAGGAGGCGATCATCATGTCCATGACCGTCGCCGAACGTCGCAATCCGAAACTGCTCAACGGATCACGGCGGCGGCGCATCGCCGCCGGTTCGGGCACGACCGTACCGGAAGTCAACCGCCTGCTGAAACAGCATCAGCAAATGAGCAAGATGATGAAGAAAATGGGTAAGTTGGGCCGCAAGGGCTTGTTCGGAAAGGGCGGCCTGCCGCCGGATCTGTTGTCGTCCATGCCGCCGATGCCGCCCATGCGATAACCATCTTTCTTGCAACCCGTTTTTCTCGGAGACAACCAGCAAACCGCTTTTTGGAGGACCAAAAAAGTCATGAGCCTGAGAATTCGATTGTCGCGCGGCGGCGCCAAGAAGCGCCCCTTCTATCGTATCGTCGTTGCCGACTCGCGGAGCCCGCGCGACGGCCGCTTTGTGGAGCGGATCGGCACCTACAATCCCATGTTGCCCAAGGATCATCAGGACCGGGTTCTTCTAAAGGATGAACGGGTCCGCTATTGGCTGAGCGTCGGCGCCCAGCCAAGCGACCGCGTGGCGCGGTTCTGCGCCGAGGCCGGACTGATGGAAGCGCGGCCGCGGCCGGAGCAGACCAAGAAGCCGTTGCCCAAGGCCAAGGCTCAGGAACGCCTGAAGGCTGCGCAGGAGGCTGCCGCTTCCGCTGCTGCCGCGGACACCGCCAATGACGCCGGAGGCGAAACCGCATCCGCCGACTAGGTTCGGCGGGGTGGCGAAGCGCGCGCATGATGGAAAGCGGCCTGATGGAAAGCGGCTTGACGGGCAACGAGAAGATGATCTGCGTCGGCGTGGTTGCCGGAGCGCACGGCGTGCGCGGACTCGTTCGCGTCAAGAGCTTTACCGCGGAGCCCGGCGATATCGCCGCATATGGGCCGTTGTGGGATGAGCGGCATGGCAAGTCGTTGCGGCTTCAGCCCACCGGCGAGGTCCGGGGACAGCTTCTCGCGCGCGTCGAAGGGATCAGTGACCGGAGCGCGGCGGAACGTTTGAGGGGGCAGCGGTTGTATGTGCCGCGAAGCGCCCTGCCGGAACCCGATGCTGATGAGTACTACCATGCCGATCTCATCGGTCTGCGGGCCGAACTCAACAGCGATGGCGAGCATGCCGCGCGCCTGCTCGGAATCATACGATCGGTGCATGAATTCGGCGCCGGGCCGGTGCTGGAAATTACGGATGACGACGAACGCACGACGATGGTGCCGTTCACCCGTGATGCGGTTCCCGAAGTGGACCTCGAGGCCGGTCGTGTGACCGTGTCTCGTCTGCCGGGTCTGTTGGAAGCCGTCGACGGGGAGGCATCGGAATACGCGGCGGGAGGGGACGCGCCATGACGGCCGAGCCAGTCTGGACCGCGCGGGTGCTGACACTGTTTCCGGAAATGTTTCCGGGGCCGCTGGCCTTGTCACTTTCCGGCCAAGCACTGGAAGAGGGGCTTTGGCGGTTGGAAACTGTGGACATTCGCTTGTTTGCGGGCGATAAACACCGCACCGTTGACGACGCTCCGTATGGTGGTGGGCCGGGGATGATCCTGCGACCGGACGTTGTCGACGCCGCCATTGCGGCGACGCACGCGTCGGATGGGCGTTTGCCGCTGGTCCACCTTACGCCGCGTGGCCGGCCCTTGACGCAGGAGCGGGTGCGGTCCTGGGCGAAGGGCCCGGGCGTCTTGCTTCTCTGCGGTCGATACGAGGGCATCGACGAGAGGGTTTTCGAGGAGTGGCGCGCGGACGAGGTCAGCCTCGGCGATTTCATTCTGTCGGGTGGCGAACCGGCGGCGATCGCGCTGATTGACGCTTGCGTTCGGTTGTTGCCCGGCGTGATCGGCGAACCCTCGAGTTTGGAAGAGGAAAGTTTCGAGCGCGGCCTTTTGGAGTATCCGCAATACACGCGGCCGCGAACGTGGAAAGGCAGGGAGGTACCGGAACCATTGGTGTCCGGTCACCATGATCGGATCCGGGCGTGGCG
>JAHCKI010000075.1 GCA_026125865.1 Rhodospirillales bacterium | reverse complement strand
ATCCCGGCTCTGGAACCGGCGCACGCACTGTCCCATGTGGCCCGCATTGCCGGCGATCTTCCCCGTGATCACCTCATTGTCATGAACATGTGCGGCCGCGGCGACAAGGATGTGTTCGCCGTCGCCAAGGACCTCGGAGTGACGCTGTGACCGGCCAGATAAAGACAGAAAACCGCATCGCCCGCCGTTTCGCGGCGCTGCGGCGCGAGGGGCGCGGCGGACTGGTTACCTTCATCACGGCCGGCGATCCGGACGCGGATACGTCGATGCGCATTCTCGGCGGCCTGCCGGCTGCCGGCGCCGATTTCATCGAACTGGGCATGCCGTTCAGCGATCCCATGGCGGACGGCCCCGCCATCCAAGCGGCGTCGCAACGGGCACTGAAAGCGGGCCAGACCATCGTCAAGACACTCGCGATGGTGAGCGATTTTCGCCGCCAAGACCGCGATACGCCGCTGATTTTGATGGGGTACTACAACCCCATCTATGTGTACGGGCCGGAGCGCTTCATCGCCGACGCCAAGGCCGCAGGTGTCGACGGGCTCATCATCGTGGATTTGCCGCCGGAGGAAGACGAGGAACTGCGCCGACCGGCCAAGGCCGCCGGCATCGACATCATTCTCTTGGTCGCACCGACCACTGGGGACGATCGCCTGCCGATCGTTCTCGGTCACGCCAGCGGCTTCGTCTACTACGTATCGATCACCGGCATCACCGGCACCGCCTCCGCCACCGCAACGGATATCGGCGCCGCCCTTGCCCGGATCAGACAACACACACGGCTTCCGGTCGCCGTCGGCTTCGGCATCAAGACACGCGATCAAACCGCCGAGATCGGCGCAATCGCCGACGCCGCCGTCGTCGGCTCGGCGTTGGTCAATCAAATCGCCGATACCTTGACCGATTCGGGTGCCGCGACGGCGACAACGGTCACGGCTGCGCTTTCGTTCGTGCGCGACCTGGCGGAGGGATTGCGCTCGCCACCGGCTACCCAAACGCCCTCCTCCACCGAGGTGCTTTCATGAGGTGGCTCAGCGACATTGTCAGCCCCAAGCTCCGCGACTTCGTCGGTTCACCGCGTGAAAAGACCGAGGATGACTGGCTCTCATGCCCGCGCTGTGGCCGCCAAACCGGAACAGACGCTTGGATCGACGCCCTGCGTATCTGCCCGGCGTGCGACCACCACATGCCCATGAACGCGGCCGAACGCCTCGCTCTCATCTTCGGCGACGAAGACTACCACGCCATCGACCTTCCGAAGGTTCCCGTCGATCCACTGCGGTTTCGCGATCTCAGGCGATACACCGACCGCATCAAGGAGGCGCAGGCGGCTACCGGACAGACCGAGGCCCTGGTGGTGTGTCACGGTCCCATCGCCGACGAGACCGTTGTGGTGGCAGCGCTGAACCCCGAATTCATGGATGGTTCCATCGGTACCGCCGTTGGCGAGGGACTGATTACCGCTGCCCGCCTCGCGATCGTTCAGGAATCGGCCCTTGTCGTTGTCGTGTCGTCCAGTGGCATCCGCCTCCGGGAGGGCGCGCACGCATTGATGCAGCCCATCCGGATCATGGTTGCGATCAATCAGGTTCGCGAACGGAAATTGCCCTACATTGTCGTCCTCGCCAGCCCCACGTCCAAGGAGATTGCGTCTTTCTTCGTTCAGTCCGCCCATATCGTCATCGCCGAGCCGGGGGCGATCGGCGTCAAAGTCACACCGCCCGCGCAATCGGAACAAGTCGACGAAACCGATGACGCCAAGCAATCAGAAGAATCGCAGAACCGCGGGCTCGAAAACGCGTACGCCGATATCGTTGTCCATCGACGGGAATTGCACCGAACCCTCGCCAACCTCATCGGTCTGTTGAAACATCCGGGCCCGTCGGCCGAAGTTCTACCGCTGCACGGCGATGCCAGCGCGGGAGCGCAAGGCTGATACCAACGGTCACCGACAACGCCAGCGACTCCATTCTATTGCGGCTGGGCCGGCTGCACCCCAAGGTCATCGACCTTTCCCTGGGGCGGGTGCAACGGCTCCTTGACGCCCTTGGCAACCCTGCACGCACCCTCCCGAACGTCATTCACGTGGCGGGAACAAACGGCAAGGGGTCAGTGGTTGCTTTCCTCCGCGCCTTCCTTGAGGCGCATGGGCTGCGGGTTAATGTTTTCACATCTCCCCATCTTGTCCGTTTTCACGAACGAATTGTCTTGGCGGGCCGCGAGATCGACGACGACATGCTCATCGATGTGCTCACCGAATGCGAACGGCGCAACGCGGGTGAGCCCATCACCTTCTTCGAGATCACCACCGCCGCCGCTTTCCTCGCCTTCGCCCGCACTCCCGCCGACGTGACGCTTCTCGAAACCGGTCTCGGTGGGCGTCTCGACGCAACCAATGTCATCGAGCGGCCGTTGCTGACCGCTTTGACACCCATCAGCCTCGATCATCAATCGTTCCTTGGCGACACGCTGAACGCCATTGCCGGTGAAAAGGCCGGCATCCTGAAGCCGGGAGTCGCCTGCGTTTCGGCCGCGCAGCATCCGGACGCCGCATCCGTCGTCAGGGCGCGAGCGGCATCGTTGGAGGCGCCCTTGTTCTGCGAAGGGGAAACATGGACGGCCGAACGCCGCACGGACGGCATTGTGTTCGAGGACGGTGATTTGTCGCTGTGCTTACCGCCGCCCGCCCTTGCCGGCGCCTTTCAGGTGAGCAATGTGGGGGTGGCGCTTGCCTGCATCGCCAGGTTTCCCGGAATTCGCCTTGATGTGGACGCCCTCGCCCATGGCATGCGCAGCGTTCACTGGCCGGGACGCCTACAGCGTCTCGGCCGGAGAACGCTGACGGATCTACTCCCCGATGACTGGGAACTTTGGATCGACGGCGGCCACAATCCGGCGGCGGCGGACGCCATCGCCAACGAAATCCGCTACTGGCGCGATCGCCCTCTGCACCTCGTATTCGGCATGTTGCGCAACAAGGATGTCGACGGCTTTCTCCGCGCCATCGCGCCTTGGTGCACGGGCGAATTCGTCACCGTGACGATCCCCGGCGAACTCAACAGCCTAAGCGCGGAGGAAGCGGCGAACGCGGCTCGGTCGGTCGGATTGAATGCAGAACCCGCTGCAGGAATCCGTGAGGCGCTATCGTCGCTCTTTGGACATGGCCGCAACGAACCGGCGCGGGTATTGATTTTTGGTTCTCTTTATCTGGTGGGTGCGGTTCTAAAACAATGAGATAGAGCACGACCGTGAGATTAGGCTCGAACAGCCTAATCTCACCGTGCTCTAGCCGCTCACAAAACGGACTGAACCCACTCCATCAGTTTGTTCTCGGGGAGCGCCCCGATTTTGGTGGCCGCGACTTGCCCGTCCTTGAAGAGCATCAATGTCGGGATGCCGCGGACGCCATACTTGGAGGGCGTCGTCGGATTTTCATCGATGTTGAGCTTGGCCACGGTCACCTGCTCGTTGAGCTTCGTGTCCAAGGTTTCCAGGGCCGGCGCAATCTGTTTGCATGGACCGCACCATTCCGCCCAGAAATCGACGAGCACCGGCCGCTCGGCCTTTAAAACATCGGCGTCAAAAGAATCGTCCGTTATCTGCTTCACCATAGCCAAATTCCTATCCGATACTGATATCAGCGGTCGGTGATACTCACCCTGTGCGATGCCCAACCTGTGAAGATTTCGGGAATGTATGTTTACCGTTGGCCGGCGTCAAGAAAGCCCTGGATCGCGAAACCCCCGTTCTGTTGGAGTTGGCGACGTCGGCGGAACCTATGACACCGGCTCGCCGTCAACCTCCGTGGCAATTGCCTCACCGTTCATCATCTCGGCTTCGGCGCCGGCGGTCGGCTGAATCTCGACGACCGGCTGGCGTGACCAGTCCGGATTCCGACGCTGCTGACCATTGTCTTCGAAACTGTTCAACACACGATAATAGTGCTCGGCATATTGAAAATAGCTTTCAGCGGTGATGGGATCACCCGCCAGTGTTGCATCTCTTGCCAACGCCAAATACCTGTCGAGGACCTGTTGCGCCGTCCCACGAATTTTGCCGTCGGGACCGGCGCTTTCGAAATTCTGCCCCCTGCCTGATGGGTGACGTTTGCCGTTTCCGCGGCTTCGCAGCCGCCTGGAACTAGAGCTGTGTTTCATTGCACCCCTAAAACGCTACTTGATGACGATCAATACTAAGGACATCGGGATCAGCGTAGCCCAAACACACCACGCCTTCTGAACCTCTTTCCAGGTTCGTCACTCAATTGAAGATACCCGGCTGACAAAAACCGCATTGCGGCGAGGCCGTTCGTAACACGACCTTGTCTATATCCTGACAAAACACTAGTCGGGAACCTCTTGGTTTCCAAGCTTTTTTTTTGTTACAGCGGATTTACTCGCATTCGCCGACAGGCACCGCGGAATCTGCGAGAGATCGTTTTTGATTTCAAGCACTTGAAGGCCATGGTCGCGAAGAATACCGCAAACGGATCGCGCCTGATCGGCGCCGATCTCGAACACCGCAATCCCCCCGGGCGCCAACAAGCGACTCGCATGGGGCGCACAGGCCCTGTACGCATCCAGTCCGTCAACACCGCCCGCGAGAGCCAGACGGGGTTCGAATCGAGACACTTCGGGCTCCAACGATTCGATGTCGCCATCGACAACATAAGGCGGATTGGCGACGATAACGTCGAACATCCCAACGACGCCCTGGGCCCAATCGCCCTGAACGAAGGCGACACGATCGGCAAGACCAAGCGATATCGCGTTGGTTTGCGCCACCTTGAGAGCGGCGCGGGAGCGATCGATACCCAGACCCCACGCCGATGACAGCTCATGAAGGATCGAAAGCAAGAGACAACCGCTTCCGGTCCCAAGGTCGAGGACGCGGAGCGATGATGTCTTGTCGGAGAATCGCTCCAAAACGGCTTCGACCAGCGTCTCGGTTTCGGGTCTCGGAACCAGGGTGTCGGCGGTCACGCGAAACGGCAGGCTCCAGAACTCACGAAATCCCAGGATGTGCGCAATGGGCTCACGCCCAAGGCGGCGCTGTACCAGGGAGTCGCAAGTGGCCCGCGTGTCCCTGTCGATGGGATGCTCCGGATAGGCCAAGATCGCCTCGACGCTTCGTTCAAGCCCATGACCGATCAGCAGGCGCGCTTCCAGCCGCGGGTTGGGAATACGGGCATTGCCAAGGGACCGCGCGGCCGCGTTGAGCATTGCGCCTACGGTTGCGATGGATGTCATTCGGCCTCTGCGAGGCGATTGGCCTCGTCTTCGGCGACAAGGGCGTCGACGAGTTCATCGAGTTCGCCGTCCATCACCCGCTCAAGCTTGTAAAGGGTGAGATTGATCCGGTGGTCGGTAACGCGGCCTTGCGGAAAATTGTATGTCCGAATGCGTTCGGACCGATCGCCCGAGCCGACTTGACTCTTGCGCGCCGCCGCCCGTTCCGATGCCGCCTGCGCGCGTTCGGCTTCGTAGAGTCGAGCCCGCAGAATCTTCATGGCCTTGGCGCGATTCTTGTGTTGCGATTTTTCGTCCTGCTGCGTCACGACGATTCCCGTTGGCAAATGGGTGATCCGGACGGCGCTGTCGGTGGTGTTCACCGATTGACCACCGGGACCACTGGAGCGGTATACGTCGATCCGCAAATCCTTGTCGTCGATCTCGACATCGATCTCCTCGGCCTCGGGCAGCACGGCAACGGTCGAGGCCGAGGTGTGAACGCGTCCGCCGGATTCCGTTTCGGGCACCCGCTGTACACGATGCACACCCGATTCGAACTTGAGCCGCGCGAACACGCTGCGGCCGACGACCGATGCGATGACCTCCTTGTAACCGCCGATTCCAGTCTCGTTGAGGGACATGACTTCGAGACGCCAGCCTTTGGTTTCCGCGTAGCGCTGGTACATGCGAAACAGGTCGGCCGCGAAAAGCGCCGCTTCCTCGCCGCCCGTTCCGGCCCGAACCTCGAGGATGGCGCTTTTCTCGTCCGCCTTGTCCTTCGGCAAAAGCAGGAGTCTGAGCCGTTGTTCGATCTCCGGTATGCTTTCTTCCAGAGCCGGGAGTTCGGATTCCGCCAGTTCCCGCATTTCAGCATCCGTAGCGGGGTCGGCGATGAGCGATTCCAGATCTTTGCGCTCAGAACGGGCGTGATTGAGGTCCTCGATGACCTTCACGATCGGCGACAGATCGGCATACTCCTTCGACAACTGAGCGTACTCATCGGAAGAAGGCGCTTCAGGCCGGGCCAGCATGTCGCCGAGTTCGCCATGGCGAACCGCTACCCGTTCCAGTTTCTCACTCAAACTCATTTTCTTTTCTCCCGATCACGGCCCTGCAGTCCGAACAGCCGCGCGAGCGCCCGTTCGAGGGATGCCAAACCGGCCTCCCCGTCGCCTTCATTGGCGGCGATCGCCCGAAGCACTTCCGATGGTCCGTGCAATAGACGATGCGTTAACAACCGGGTCGCCTTTTCCACGTCGTCGCCGGCATCAGCCACCGTCTGCTGCCGTACATCCTCGAAATACCCGTGAAGAGCGCTCAACATGGGAACCGCTTGTCGTTCGGCATGGTCCCGCAGGTAGTCGGCGACGGCGTCGTCGATGATGCGCCGCGCGGCGAGTACCTCGTTTTCGCGCAACGCTTTTCCTTTTAGGGCAACACGTTCCAGATCGTCCAGGGTGTACAGAAACGCCCCGTCCATGCGATCGACCGCCGGATCGACATCCCCGGGTATCGCCACGTCGATGATGAACATGGGCCGATTGCGCCGGGCCTTGAGGCTGGCCTTGATCAAGTCGTCGGTGATCGAATATCGGCGTGCGCCCAAGCTGCCAACGATGATATCGGCGCGCGTCAATTCCCGCGCAAGATCGGCGAAGTCCGTGACATGGCAGTTCAACGCCGTAGCCATGCTCTCGGCCCGGCTCATGATCGGATGGGTGATACTCAAGTGCCCAAGGCCCGCGCAGGTGAGAGATTCGGCTATGGTTCCGCCAAGATCCCCGGTTCCCATCACAAGCCCGATGCGATCATCGAGGTCTCCATGCAGGTCCTGCGCCAGCGATGTGGCGGCGGCGGCGATGGAAACCGGCCGCTCGGCGATGCTGGTTTCGGTACGCACCCTCTTGGCGGCGGCGTATGAGCTTTGCAGGACCGATTCGAGTTCCGGTCCCGTCATGCCGACGTCGCGAGCGGCGCGGTGGCTTGCCTTGATCTGCCCCAATACATGGGGCTCGCCGACGATGAGGCTTTCAAGCGAAGCGGCCAGGCCGAACAGGTGACGAAGCGCCGCGCTCCCGGACAGGATGTGCAAGTGCTTTTGCAGGTCCGCGGGCGAGGTTTCGGCATGGCGGGCCAAAACGCCGACAATCCGCTGCGCGGCCGCCTCCAAATCGTCGTGAATTGCCGGAATCTCGACACGATCACAGGTCGATACCACGATCGCTTGGGCGATCCCCTCGTCCCGCAGACGACAAAGAAACGCCGGCATGGCCTCCAACGCCACAAACAGACGGTCCCGTATGGCAAGGGAACTGGTGCGATGGTTGGCGCCCACCACCAGCGTGCAAACCGGTTGCGCGATTGACCGAGTCATGGGGACTAGTAGAAGCGGGCGACGTCATCCGTAAGGGATGAAAGAGCCACTTCCTTCTGTTCGCCCGTGTCCATGTCACGGACGGTCACGACGTCGCGGGCGAGTTCGTCCTCACCCACGATCACTGTTACCCTGGCATTGATCTTATTGGCGCGCTTCATGCGCTTGGCAAACTTGCCGGCGTATCCCAGGTCGACAGCAAGACCGGCGCGGCGCAGTTGCTGGCTGATGGCGAGGGCCGCCGGCGTCTGCTCGTCGGACACCGGCGCGACGGCAACGGGACGCGGCAGCGGCGGAACGTCGGAGACCAGCATTGCCAAACGCTCAACCCCGGCTGCCCAACCAATCCCGGGCGTCGACGGTCCCCCCAGTTGCTCGGCGAGCCCGTCATAGCGGCCGCCCGCTAAAACCGCGTTTTGCGCCCCAAGGGCATCGGTGGTGAATTCGAACGCCGTATGACAGTAATAGTCGAGGCCCCGCACCAGCCGCGGATTGTGGCGGTAGGCGATGCCGAGCACCTCCAACCCCTTTAAAACCTCTTCCAGAAATCCACGTGAGGCGGCGTTCAGGCTATCGGTGATGAGCGGCGCGTTGGCGACGACGGCTTGATCGTCCTTGTCCTTGGAATCGAGGATACGCAAGGGATTGCGTTCAAGGCGCAGAAGGCTGTCCGGCGACAGTTCATTCCGCCGCGATTGCAGGTACTCGACCAGCACCGAACGGTATGTTTGCCGGCTCTCGGCATCCCCGAGGGAGTTCAACTCGAGCACCACCCGCTCTTCGAGGCCGAGCGCCGACAGCAGATCGGCGCCGAGGGCGATCACCTCGACATCGGCGAGCGGTTCCGCCGCGCCCAGCAGTTCAACGCCAACCTGATGAAACTGTCGCTGGCGCCCTTTTTGCGGCCGCTCATAGCGGAACATGGGACCACTGTAGAACAGCTTGGCCGGCAACTGTTGAGTCAAGCCATTGGAAATGAACGCACGAACGACACCGGCTGTGTTCTCCGGGCGCAATGTCAGTCTTGCGCCGCCGCGGTCCTCGAAGGTGTACATCTCCTTGCTGACGATATCCGAGGTCTCACCGAGTGAGCGCGCAAACACCTCCGTGAACTCGAACACGGGCGTTGCGATCTCGGAATAGCCATAGCGCTCGGCGATGTCGCGGGCCAAATTCTCCACATGCCGGTGCCGTCGGCTCTCGTCGCCGAAGATATCTCGCGTACCGCGGACAGGCTGCAGACCGGACATGATGTAACGCCTTCGCCTATCGTTGGTTCGCGGTGGCCCCGACGGGCGTCGGGAGGTCCGTGGTTTTCGTGTCCAAGGACGCGATGAGGCCGTATCGATTGCGCACGTAGTCTTCGATGATCTCCTTGAAGTTCTCGGCGATACCGGCTCCCCGCAACGTCACCGTCTTCTTGCCGTCGACGAAAACGGGCGCCGCCGGCGCTTCTCCCGTACCGGGCAAACTGATGCCGATATCGGCATGTTTGCTTTCACCCGGGCCGTTGACCACGCACCCCATCACCGCCACGCTCATGGCTTCGACACCGTCGTATACTTGGCGCCATTCCGGCATCCGCGCCCGCACGTAGTCCTGAATTTCGCCGGCAAGTTCCTGGAAAACCGTGCTCGTAG
>JAHCKI010000074.1 GCA_026125865.1 Rhodospirillales bacterium | reverse complement strand
GGCGGCCCGCAATCTGGCGGGGGTCGATGTGTTGCCCACGCGCGGCGCCAATGTGTACGACATCCTCCGTCGGGATACCCTGGTTCTGACGCGGGCGGCGGTCGACAAGCTTGTGGAGCGTTTGAAATGACGAAGCGCTATGTTCGCCGGCCCACGGTGATGAGCTCGGAACGCAAATATGAGGTGATCCGCCGACCGGTGATCACCGAAAAGGCGACGCTGCTCAATGAGCACAATCAAGTGACGTTCCTGGTGGCGGACGACGCCAAGAAACCGGAGATCAAAGCGGCGGTGGAGGACCTGTTCAACGTCAAAGTCCAAGCCGTCAATACGTTGCGTCAGAAGGGAAAGATGAAGCGGTTCCGCGGCCGTTTGGGCAAACGGGTCGACACCAAGAAGGCGATCGTGACCCTGGCCGAAGGCGATTCCATTGACGTGACGACGGGGCTGTAGGAGACGGCAATGGCGCTCAAACAACATAAGCCGACAACACCGGGTCGCCGCGGCTTGGTCTTGGTTGATCGGTCCAGCCTGTGGAAGGGAAAGCCGGAGAAGTCCCTGACCGAGGGCCTGCGCAACAAAGGCGGCCGCAACAACAACGGCCGGATTACGGCGCGTCGGCGTGGCGGCGGACACAAGAGACGCTATCGCATCATCGATTTTCGGCGGAACAAGTTCGATGTCCCGGCGACCGTGGAGCGGTTGGAATACGACCCGATCCGCACCGCGTTCATCGCGCTACTGCGGTACGAGGACGGAGAACTGGCCTATATCCTGGCGCCGCAACGGCTGGCGGTCGGTGATACCGTCACGGCGTCGCGTCAGGCGGACATTAAACCCGGCAACGCCATGCCGATGCAGAATATCCCTGTCGGAACCATCATCCACAATGTCGAGATGAAGCGGGGGCGAGGGGGACAGATCGCACGCGCGGCGGGGACCTACGCCCAGCTCATCGGCAAGGACCAGGGCTATGCCCAACTCCGACTGAGTTCCGGCGAACTGCGCATGGTCCGCGCGGAGTGCATGGCCACGATCGGCGCCGTTTCCAATCCCGATCAGCAGAACGTCAAGCTGGGCAAGGCGGGGCGGAACCGTTGGCTCGGAAAGCGCCCGTCGGTTCGTGGTGTCGCCATGAACCCTGTGGACCATCCCCATGGTGGCGGCGAAGGCCGGACATCGGGCGGACGGCATCCCGTTTCGCCTTGGGGCAAACCCACCAAGGGTAAGCCGACACGCAACAATAAGAAGACCGATTCATTGATTATTCGCCGTCGTCATCGCAAGCGGAAGAGATAGAGGAGAGCGTTCGTGCCGCGTTCTGTTTGGAAAGGACCGTTCGTCGACGGCTTCTTGTTGAAGAAGGCCGAAAAGGCGCATGGATCCGGGCGCAAGGAAGTGATCCGTACCTGGTCGCGACGGTCGACGATCCTTCCGCAATTCGTCGGATTGACCTTCGCCGTCTACAACGGCCGCAAGTTCGTGCCGGTGTTGGTGACGGAGAATATGGTCGGGCATAAGCTGGGCGAGTTTTCGCCGAGCCGGACTTTTCATGGTCACGCCGCCGACAAGAAGGCGAGGAGGGGCTAGTCATGGGAAAGCCGGCCGCCGAACGGGCACTGGGTGACAACGAGGCCATGGCCTTCGCCCGCCACATTCGCACCAGTCCGCGCAAGCTCAACCTCGTGGCTGAGAGCATTCGCGGCATGAACTGCGAGAGGGCGTTGTCCGAACTTCAGTTCATGCATCGGCGGGTCGCCGGCGAGGTTCGCAAGGTTTTGCAGTCGGCCATCGCGAACGCCGAAAACAATCATTACCTGGACGTGGACAGACTGTTCGTGGCCCAGGCTACCGTCGGAAAATCCATGGTTATGAAGCGGTGGAAACCGCGGGCCAGGGGACGGGTCGGCAGGATCGTGAAGCCGTTCAGTAATTTGCGAATCGTGGTGCGCGAACGCGCGGAGGATTACGACTGATGGGTCAAAAAGTTAACCCGATCGGGCTGCGTGTCGGCATCAACCGAACCTGGGATTCCCGCTGGTTCGCGGATGAAAACTATGCGGGCCTGCTGCACGAGGATCTCAAGATACGTAAGATTTTGCGGCAACGCCTCGCCCAGGCGGGCGTGTCGCGCATCGTGATCGAACGGCCGGCGAAACGGGCGCGCATCACCATTCATACGGCACGGCCGGGCGTCGTGATTGGTAAGAAGGGCGCCGACATCGAGAAACTGCGGCGCGAACTCGCGCAGATTTCGGGAGCGGATGTTCACCTGAACATCATCGAAATTCGCAAGCCCGAGACCGAGGCCCAGCTTGTCGCCGAGAATGTGGCGCAACAATTGGAACGCCGCGTATCGACGCGGCGGGCAATGAAACGCGCCGTGCAATCGGCGATGCGGCTGGGCGCCCAGGGCATCCGCATTAACTGCGGCGGCCGCCTCGGCGGCGCTGAAATCGCGCGCTCGGTCTGGTATCGCGAGGGGCGCGTGCCTCTCCATACATTGCGCGCGCACATGGACTACGGTGAGGCGATCGCCAAGACAACGTATGGAATCTGCGGCGTCAAGGTGTGGATATACAAGGGCGACATCCTGGTGCACGACCCGATGGCGGTTGACAAACGCGCCACGGAACAGCAGCCGAGCCGGTAACGGAATTAGCGAAATTTAGGCAACGTGACGAACCATGCTTAGTCCGAAACGCACGAAATATCGTAAGCGACAAAAGGGCCGTGTCCCTGGCAAGGCGACCAGCGGAACCGAGCTTAACTTCGGCGCCTTCGGTCTCAAGGCAACGACGACGGGGCGTATCACTGCTCGGCAGATCGAGGCGGCGCGGCGTGCCATTACACGGTACATGCGTCGTACCGGCCGTGTCTGGATTCGCGTTTTCCCGGACGTTCCGGTGTCGAGCAAACCGGCGGAAGTCCGCATGGGCGGCGGCAAGGGGTCGCCGGAGTTCTGGATCGCCAAGGTGAAGCCGGGACGGATCATGTTCGAGTTGGACGGCGTTTCTGCCGGGGTTGCGCGCGAGGCATTCAGGTTGGCGTCCGCCAAATTGCCGTGTCAAACCCGGTTCGTCTCGCGCGTGGGCGAGGAGGGCTGAGGCGGTGAAGGCACAGGATTTGAAAACGAAGAGCGACGACGAGCTCAAGGACCAACTGACGCAGTTGCGCAAGGAAGCGTTCAATCTTCGTTTTCAGACCGCGAGCGGTCAGTTGGAGAACACGTCGCGCCGGCGCCAAGTGCGCCGTGATATCGCGCGCGTCAAAACGATATTGGGCGAACGCCGAAGCCGGAGCCAAGCGGCTCCTTCGGCGTCGTGACGGAGAACGACGGATGCCAAGGCGAACGATGCACGGAGTAGTGGTCAGCGACCTCATGGACAAGACCGTCGTGGTCAAGGTGGAACGACGGGTCATGCATCCGCTGTACAAGAAGTTCGTTCGCCGCACGAAGAAGTATCTCGCCCACGATGAGAGCAATGCTGTCAAAGTCGGCGACAGGGTTCGTATACGCGAATGCCGGCCACTATCGAAACGCAAGTGCTGGGAAGTTCTATTCGAGAATGCCTGATTGCGTTGACCGGCCGAACGAAGGACGACGGGGATGATACAGGTAGAGACCGACTTGGATGTCGCGGATAACTCGGGCGCCCGCCGTGTGCGGTGTATTCGTGTGCTCGGGGGTTCCAGGCGACGGTTTGCCGGCGTTGGCGACATCATCGTCGTCACCGTGAAGGAAGCCATTCCACGTGGCCGGGTCAAAAAGGGTGACGTTCTCCAGGCTGTGGTCGTGCGCACCGCCAAGGACGTGCGCCGTTCCGACGGGTCTGCCATCCGTTTCGATCGCAACGCGGCGGTGCTGATCAACAAGCAGGGCGAACCCATCGGAACCCGCATTTTCGGCCCGGTGACACGCGAACTGAGGTCGAGAGGCTATATGAAGATCGTTTCGTTGGCCCCGGAGGTTCTGTGATGGCGGTCAAGATCAAGAAGGGCGACCGCGTCGTCGTTTTGACCGGGCGCAACAAGGGCCGTGTCGGCGAGGTTTTAAAGACCCTGCCGAAGGAAAACCGGGCAATCGTGCAGGGCGTGAACGTCGTCAAGCGTCATACCCGACCGACGCAAGCAACGGCGGGCGGCATTGTCGAAAAAGAAGCGGCGGTGCACGTGTCCAATCTTGCGCACGCGGACCCCGAGTCGGGCAAGCCCACCCGGATTGGATTCAAGTTTCTCGAAGACGGTCGCAAGGTTCGGTTTGCCAAGCGGTCCGGCGAGATTATCGACAAGTAGCGAGAGATCCGATGGTGCGCCTCAAAGAACACTATGTGAAATCGGTGCGAAGTACCCTTACTGAACAGTTCGGGTATAAAAACCCGGTGCAGGTGCCGCGCTTGAGCAAGATCGTCCTCAACATGGGCGTCGGCGAAGGCGTACAGGACCGAAAGAGGATCGAAGCCGCCGTGAGCGATTTGACGTTGATCGCCGGGCAAAAACCGGTGGTGAACCACGCTCGCAAATCCGTGGCACAGTTCAAGCTTCGCGAAGGCATGGCAATCGGTTGCAAGGTCACGCTACGGCGGGATCGCATGTTTGAATTTCTCGACCGGTTGATCACCATCGCCTTGCCGCGCGTGCGCGATTTTCGGGGGATCTCCAACAAGAGCTTTGACGGTCGCGGCAATTTCGCGATGGGCATCAAGGAACAGATCATTTTCCCCGAGATCGATTACGACAAGGTCGACCAAATCCGTGGGATGGACGTCGTGATTTGTACGACGGCGAACACCGACGCCGAGGCTCTGGCTCTGCTGAAGGCATTCGACATGCCGTTCAGCAACTAGGAGGACGAGAAGGATGGCAAAGAAAAGCCTCATCGAACGCGACAAGAAACGGGAACGGATGGTCAAGCGCCACGCTGCGAGACGAGCGCGGCTGAAGGCCATGGCGAAGGATCCCGCGTTGTCGATGGAGGAACAGTTTCGGGCCCGCTTGAAGCTGGCCGAAATGCCGAGAAACTCCGCGCCAGTCCGTGTCAGGCTTCGTTGCGAGCTGACAGGCCGCCCACGGGGGAACTACCGCAAATTCAAGCTCTCCAGAATTGCTCTTCGCGATCTGGCGTCCGCCGGGCAGATTCCCGGTATGGTCAAGTCGAGCTGGTAACGGAAAGAGCTAACGGAGGAGATAGAACGCACAATGGCGATGACGGATCCCCTCGGCGACATGCTGACCCGCATCCGCAACGGCCAGCGGGCTCGCAAGCAAGTGGTGACGGCGCCGGCTTCGAAACTCAGGAGCCATGTCCTCGACGTTTTGCAGCGAGAAGGCTACATTCGAGGTTACACCAGCTACGAACTGCGGCCGGGTATCGGCGAGATCAAGATCGAGCTCAAGTATCATGAGGGCGAGCCAGTGATCCGCCAGATCAGCCGCGTTTCCAAACCGGGACGCCGGGTGTATTCAAAGATCAGGGACCTGCCACGGGTCTACAATGGTCTTGGTATTTCGATTTTGTCGACGCCGCAGGGCGTTTTGTCGGACGCGGAAGCACGGCAGGCGAACGTCGGCGGCGAAGTGTTGTGTCGGGTGTTTTAGAGCGTTTAGGGCAAAATGCGATCGGTTTGAGTCGCCTGATCGCATGGGGTTGCTCTAGAAAACAATGATATAGAGCGCGACCGTGCGATTGTGCTGTCCGAGCTTAATCGCACCGTGCTCTAGGGGCGCGAAGGAATTAGCGCAATGTCGCGTGTTGGTAAGTATCCGGTTGATGTTCCAAGCGGTGTCGAGGTGGCGATCGATGGGATCGTCGTCAGCGCCAAGGGCAAACTCGGCCGGCTTGAAACTCGGCTCACCAACGATGTCGAGATCGCGCAGGAAGGTTCCAAGATCGTCGTCCGGCCGCGGAATGATTCCAAGCGCGCGCATATGATGTGGGGAACGGCGCGAGCCGTGATCCAAAATCTGGTCAACGGTGTCGGCACCGGCTTTACGCGAAAGCTTGAAATTCAAGGTGTCGGATATCGCGCGCAGGTTCAAGGCAAGGACGTGGTGCTGCAACTCGGATACAGCCACGAGATCCGGTTTCCCATTCCGGACGGCATCAAGATTGAATGTCCGGATCCGACGCATATCTCTGTTTTCGGCGCCGACAAGCAGCAGGTCGGCCAAGTCGCGGCTGAGATCCGCTCGTTTCGCAAGGTCGAGCCTTACAAGGGCAAGGGAATTCGATACGAGGGCGAGTACGTTCGACGCAAGGAAGGCAAGAAGAAGTAAAGATGGCAACGAGAATCGAGCTTTTCGAGCGCCGTCGGCGGCGCACCCGTTTTCAGTTGCGGAAACGCGCGGGGGGACGCCCGCGTTTGTCGGTGTTCCGTTCCGGTAAACACATTTACGCCCAGGTGATCGACGATCTGCAGGGGCGGACGTTGGCAGCCGCTTCCACTCTTGAAAAGGAAGTCAAGGGCAAGCTCAAGACGGGAGCCGACCGCGAGGCGGCGAAAGCCGTGGGCACGCTGGTCGCAGAACGGGCGCTGGCAGCCGGCGTTGAAGAGGTGATATTCGATCGCGGCGGCTACCGCTACCATGGCCGGGTGCAGGCGCTAGCGGACGCCGCGCGTGAAGGCGGCCTCAAGTTCTAGGGAGCAATTGAAGGATGGTGCGAAAACCTTCGTCGCGGCGTGACGACACCCGCGGTCAACAGCAGAGCGAAGAGTCGGACTTTACCGACAAGCTGGTTCACATCAACCGCGTCGCGAAGGTCGTCAAGGGCGGTCGCCGTTTCTCCTTCGCGGCTCTGGTCGTCGTCGGCGACGGACGGGGACGGGTAGGCTTCGGCACGGGGAAGGCACGGGAAGTGCCGGAAGCCATTCGCAAGGCGACGGACCGGGCGAAGTATGCCATGATCCGGGTGCCGTTGCGTGACGGCCGAACCCTGCATCATGATGTTACCGGCAGCTACGGCGCCGGAAAGGTGGTGCTACGCGCTGCACCGGCCGGTACCGGAGTCATCGCCGGTGGTCCCATGCGCGCCGTGTTCGAAACCATGGGCGTTCAGGACGTGGTGGCGAAATCGATCGGCACGGCGAATCCGTACAACATGGTGCGGGCTACGTTCTCGGCATTGACCAGTTGCGCGTCACCGCGCCAAGTGGCGAGCAAGCGTGGTAAGAAGGTGAGCGAAATCGTCGCCCGCCGCGGCGAGCCAGGCGCTGCGGCCGTAGCCAGGGGCTGACACGATGACGAACGCGAAGACAGGGCGAGTTCGGGTTACGCAGATTCGTAGCCCGATTGGACGCAGAGGCGATCAGCGAGCCACGTTGGTCGGTCTCGGATTGAACAAGATGAACCGGACACGGGAGCTGGAAGACACCCCTTCCGTGCGCGGCATGATCAACAAAGTCATTCACTTGGTCCGTGTCGACGACGTGTCGTGAAGCGGCGGGGGTTTCGAGGAGCGAGCGTGTTATGCGACTGAACGAGATACGTGACAACCCGGGTGCGCGCTCGCCCCGCAAACGCGTCGGGCGCGGCATTGGTTCCGGTTTGGGCAAGACATCCGGCAAGGGGCATAAGGGGCAAAAGGCCCGCAGCGGCAGCGGCCCGCGCATCGGATTTGAGGGTGGCCAGATGCCGCTCTATCGGCGTTTGCCGAAGCGCGGCTTCAAGAAGCCGAATCGCAAGGAATTCATCGAAATCAATCTCGACAGGCTGCAGCGTGCAGTGGACGCGGGCAAGTTGGACACGTCGGTGGTCATCGACGAAGCCGCGATGCAAAAGGCGGGTCTGTTCCGCAGACGTCTGGACGGCGTGCGGTTGTTGGCGACGGGAGAGCTGAAGAGCAAGCTTCAGTTACAGCTCACCGGGGCATCGAAGGCGGCCGTGGCGGCGGTCGAGAAGGCCGGGGGCAGTATCAGTCTCGCAAGCGGGTCGGTTTCAGCATCGGCGCCCGTGGACGCGTTGGCTTCGTCGGAAGAGCGGACGGCGGACAATGTAGCCGGCGAGTCCGCAAGCGACGCGCCGGAAAAATTGTAGAGCGAAACGGCTGAGATGGCGTCATCCGCCGAACAACTTGCCGCCAATATGAACCTGGGTGCGCTTGGTAAGGCGACCGAACTCAAGAAACGCATTTGGTTCACGTTGGCCGCGCTGATCGTCTACCGCATCGGCACCTACATTCCGCTTCCCGGCATCGACCCGTCCGTTGTCGGCGATCTCTTCAGCCGTCAGGCGGGCGGCATTCTCGGCATGTTCAACATGTTCGCGGGTGGCGCGCTGAAGCGCATGACCATCTTCGCTCTCAACATCATGCCGTACATCTCCGCGTCCATCATCATGCAGTTGATGACGGCGGTTGTTCCGACGCTGGAACAACTCAAGAAAGAGGGCGAGAGCGGCCGTAAGAGAATCAATCAGTACACCCGATATTTGACCGTTGTCATCACCGCGGTACAGGCTTATGCGCTGGCGATCGGTCTCGAAGGGATGCAGTCAAGCGTCGGCATGGCCGTGCATGATCCCGGCTTGTTCTTCCGGTTCACGACCGTCGTCACCTTGATCGGCGGTACGCTGTTCCTGATGTGGCTCGGGGAACAGATTACGGCGCGTGGGGTCGGTAACGGTATTTCCCTCATTATCTTTTCTGGTATCGTTGCGGGTCTTCCCACCGGTATAGCCAGCACGCTGGAGCTAGGACGCACCGGCGCCTTGTCGGCGGCCTTCATCGTCACGCTACTTGTAATGGCGGTGGCGGTGATCTTTTTCGTGGTGTTCATCGAGCGGGCGCAGCGGCGCATCGTCGTTCAGTACCCGAAACGACAGCACGGCAACCGCATGTCGATGGGGGAGAGCACGCACCTGCCGCTCAAGCTCAACACCGCAGGCGTCATTCCGCCGATTTTCGCCAGTTCATTGCTGTTGATGCCGATCACGATCATGGGGTTTGCCGCCGGTCAGGGACCGGATTGGCTTTCCACCGCCTCGGCGTATCTGGGACGGGGGCAGCCCCTCTATCTGGCCATTTACGTAAGCCTGATCGTGTTTTTCGCGTTCTTTTATACGGCCGTGGTGTTCAATCCGGCCGATACCGCCGATAACCTGAAAAAATACGGCGGGTTTGTTCCAGGCATACGTCCGGGACGCAACACGGCGCAATATCTGGATAAGGTGCTGACGCGCTTGACGGTCGTCGGCGCGGCCTACCTTGCGATCGTGTGCCTGATGCCGGAAATCCTGATTTCGCGGTTCTCGGTTCCGTTTT
>JAHCKI010000073.1 GCA_026125865.1 Rhodospirillales bacterium | reverse complement strand
CGTACCGTTGGCGGCATTTTGTTGCGGCCACCGGCGTCGAGCGGTTGGTATGTTCACGTTTTGTTACTAGACGTTGTTGGGCGCCATGGTAGGAATTGGCTTGTGATTCCCACGAAGAAGCATCTTCGGTTGTGCCGTTGCCGGCGGTTTCGGTGCGGCCGCGGCGGTGCCTGTCGCAACGATCGGGGACACCACCGGAAATGCCCCGAACGAGGGAACATATGGTGGAATACCTTGAATTTAAACGGTATATATGGCGTGCCCATAGTCGGCTTCTTGGCAAAAACGTTTATTGGAGTGAATGGGGTTCCCATACGCGACATGGGACGCTAAATTCCGCTGGCATCAAACCCTCCGAATTGCTAGCCAAAATATAGATGTGGATCGCTGGCCCAATTGGGTTAGTGAAGGCGAGAGAAGCGCGTCTTAAAGAATGGTCGCAAAAAAGTTTCGCTATATCGCGCTCTGCTTGACTGTCATTGCGCCCCTTTGGTCCAATCCCGCCGGTGCGGACCGCATGGCGGGTTTTCAGCACGCCTTGCGGCAACATCTGGAGAGTGTCGGTGACTCCATCGTGGTCAATGGACGGCGTACCCCGGCTGCTCCTGTTAGAGCTTTTTATGAGCAGCGAGATCATGTTCCCCTCTGGGTTGGCCAGGCGGGCTTGAACAATCGGGCCAAGGATGCCATCGCCGTATTCGAGAATGCCGCGAGCGAGGGCCTCGACCCCGTTGACTACACCGTTTCGGCGCTTACATCGCCGAACGCGACGGCGACGGCCAATGAGGAGGCGGACAGGGAAGTTCTCCTCAGCGCCACGCTTGTCCGCTATGTAACGGACCTGAAGAGCGGGCGCTCGTTGCCAAATTCGGTTGATCCCCAATGGGCGGCGTCCCGAAAAACCGTCGATGCGTCCGTGGCGCTCGAAAGTGCCGCGGCGACACCGGATCTATCTGCGTATCTCGTCGAGTTGGCGCCGGATCACGTCGTCTACCGCGGTCTTCGCGACGCGCTGCATACCTATCGCGCCCTTGAGGCCAGCGGCGGCTGGCCGGACGTGCCGGACGGCCCCAAGCTGGAACCGGGCGTGACCGATCCCAGGATTGGCGCCCTGCGCGCAAGGTTGCGGAAATCCGGCGAACTGGATGACGCCGCCCCTTCCCGTCCGGACCATTTTGATCCCGCGTTGGAAGCCGCCGTGAAGGTCTTTCAGGACAGACACGGACTCGACACCGACGGTGTCGTCGGCAAGCGGACGCTGGAAGCGTTACGCGTTTCGGCAAGCGAGCGTGTACGCCAAATCGTCGTCAACATGGAGCGCTGGCGTCGAATGCCCGACAACCTGGGCGATCCGCACGTTCTCGTCAACATGGCGGGCTTCGAACTCAGGCTGGTGGAAGATGGCGCCGTCGCCCTCAATATGCGTGTGGTTGTCGGCAAGCCGTACCGGCAAACACCCGACATAAGCAGCCGCGTCAGCTATCTCGTGTTCAATCCCTATTGGAACGTACCCCACAGCATCGCCGTCAAGGATATCTTACCCAAAGTCCAAGACGACCCGTTCTATCTCGTCGACCGGGGTATTCATGTTTATGACGGGTGGCAGGATGGAACCGAGGTCGATCCATGGATGGTCGATTGGTGGTCGTTGACGAAAAGCTCCTTTCCGTATCGGTTGCGCCAGGACCCAGGCCCGAAGAACGCACTTGGTCGCATAAAATTCATGTTTCCGAACGAACACGCCGTTTATATGCATGATACACCGTCACGATCCCTGTTCCGAAGAAGCGTCCGAACGTTTAGTTCCGGTTGTATCCGGCTTGAGAAACCGTTCGAGTTGGCCGAACGGCTGCTGAAAAACAACCCGGGGTGGAACTCGAAAAGAATAAAGACCGTGATCGAAAGTGGTGAAACGCGGTCCGTCAGTCTCAAGACGAAGGTGCCATTGCATTTGATCTATTTGACCGCTTGGGCCGGCGAGGACGGCGCAATCCAGTTTCGGCGCGACATCTATGGCCGTGACCGAAAACTGGCCAATGCTCTGTTCGGGGAAAGCCATTAACAGTTTCTTGGTGATAATTACGTAGATTTTATAAGGCGAAACCGTTGTGCGAGACAGGATGTCAGATCATTGAAACAAAAACAAATTGGCATTGATCGATATGGTTTCCGGTGGGTACTGGAATGAGGAAGGAGTTTTCTGAAGTGTTGCCGAGCGGTAATGATCTGTTGATTTCACGAAGGCATTTACTTGGTATCGGCGCTGGTGCGTTGGTCAGCTTGTCTCCTATCACGACGCTGGCGGCAACGCGCGGTGTACCGCACCGAAGCGTGTTCCTGCGAGACATGCGAACGTCCGAATCCCTTGATGTCGTATATTGGGAGGGGGGACGGTACATCCCGGAGTCGTTGCGGCGGATCAACCACATTTTGCGCGATCACCGGACCGGTGAAACAGCGCCAATGAAAGTTCGGCTCCTGGACTTACTGTATACACTGCACAAGCGGCTGGGGACATCGACCCCCATCAGCGTGGTGTCCGGTTATCGCTCGCCCCAAACCAACGCCTTGCTACGACGCCAAAAACGCGGCGTCGCTAAAAACAGTTTCCACATCGCCGGTATGGCGGTGGATATCAAGATTCCCGGATACAGCACCGAACAGATCGCCGGCCTAGCCAAGAACCTGAAAGGTGGCGGTGTCGGCTACTATCCACGATCGGGATTCGTCCACGTCGACGTCGGGCCGGTACGTTCCTGGCGCGGATAACGCGCGCCTCCAACGGTTCGTCCGGGGCGCCTCAATTCCCTCGAAATCCGGTTGATACACACAGAGCTTCGAAAAGTCGCGCACGGCGACCGGCTTATACCGTCATCAATATCAAGGGCATGGATGCCATCGCAGCCAGCGTTGAGGCGGTAATGGTGCCTGCCATGACGGGGGCGTCGCCACCCATCTGACGCGCCATGACGTAGGCCGATACGGAGATCGGCACCGATGCATAGACAACGGCGATGGCCGTGGCGAGGGCATCGGCTCCGAGGGCTCGGCAGCTGAGGTACGTCAACAGGGGCAGGGCGACCAGTTTCAAGCCGCAAGCAACCGCAACCACACGGCCGGCGACGCGCATGGCATTCAGATCCAACCCGGCGCCGACCGAGAGCAGGGCCATCGGCAATGACGCGCGGCCAAGGATTTCTAGTGTCGGGCCGACCACGGGCGGCGAGCCGATGCCAAGGAGGTTGAGCAGCAGGCCGACGAAGCACGCGACGATCAGGGGATTTTGGATGATCGGAGCGATGGATTGCCGCCACCGCACCGGTTGTTCCCGAGGCGAAGCGTATCGAACGAGCGCGACGACGGCGATGGCGTTGACGAACGGGACGATCACGGCCATGCACAGACTGACCAGCGTCAAGCCGGAGTCTCCATACAGCGCGACCGCCGCGGCAAGGGCCACATAGACGTTGGGTCGGATAGCGCTTTGAAGGAGGGATGTGAAGGCGGGGCCATCGAGGTGCAATGGTCGACGCAATAGGAATGCGCCCCCCACGACGAGGACGATCGCCGCCAGCGAGCCGATCAGCATGGGTCCCACGGAGAGCCCGCCCAGGTTCGCTCGGGCAATATTGGTGATCAGGAGCGAGGGAAAGAGCAGGTAGAACGTGATCCGTTCCGCCGATACCCAAAACCCATCGGGTACGAACGTCCGCCGTTTGAGAACCTGGCCCGATAGAATGACGAGGAAAACGGGCGCGAGCGCCGCCAGAACGGCAATCACTGTTGCCTCTCCGAGTTTGGCCTGTCCGAGTGTTGATGCCGGGTGCCGACAAAATCGAGAGCACCTTGAAGGATATAGGCCGCGGCAAGTTTGTCGACGACCTGACGCCGGCGCCGACGGCTGATATCGGCCTCCGCGACAAGCATACGTTCTACAACCTTAGTCGACCATCGTTCGTCCCAGAACGCCATCGGGATATCCACGTGATGACGCAAGTTGTCGGCGAATTGGCGCACCGACTGGCATCGAGGGCCTTCGGAGCCGTCCATGCTGACCGGTAGGCCAATGACCAAACCGCCGACATCGTTGCTCGAAACGGTTTCGGCAAGGGCGGCGGCGTCGGTCGAGAACCGCTTGCGACGAAGCGTCAGCAGGGGCGTTGCGACCAAAAGTGTCTCGTCGGAAAGGGCCAGGCCCACAGTCTTGCCTCCAACGTCCAGGCCAAGCAAGCGGCTCCCCACACGGATCGCGCTTCGCAACCCTTCGATACCGACAATCGACATGAAATTCCTTTCGCGTTTCCGATCGTTGGTATTAGGCCGGAAGAGAGTTCGTGTCGAGGCGCCCGGGTTGCACGCAGCGATACCCGATGATAGGTTCCGCGATCTTTTCTTTTCCGACACAATTCAGCCATTTGAGGGAGACGAGACGGTGTCGTTGGACAAGGACGCGGTTCGCAAAATGGCCTCCCTGGCGCGAATTCGCATTCGCGATGAAGAGCTTGATCCCCTCGCCAAGGAACTGTCACAGATCATCGGCTGGGTCGAACAGCTCGCGGAAGTGGACACCGAGGGCGTCGAGCCGATGACGAGCGTCGCCGAAATGACGCTGTCGCGGCGTTCCGACACGGCACATGACGGCGGCAAGGTGGAAGCCGTGCTGGCCAATGCGCCGGATCGTGTCGAGAACTTCTACGCCGTTCCAAAGGTTGTCGAATAATGGCTGAAAGCCTGACGGATCTTACCATCTCTGAAGCCCGAAACGGGCTTGAGGCGGGAACCTATTCATCGGTGGAGTTGGTCCAAGCCCACCTCGACGCACTGGAAGCTGCGCGGGGTCTCAACGCCTTTATCACCCAAACGCCGGAGCTTGCTCTGGAACGGGCGCGGGCGTCGGATGCCCGTCGCGCTTCCGGTCGATCGCTCGGTCCCATGGATGGCATTCCGATCGCGGTCAAGGACTTGTTCTGCACCGACGGTGTGATGACGACTGCCGGCTCGCATATATTGGAAGGCTTTGTTCCGACTTACGAATCAACGGTGTCGGCCAACCTCCGCGAAGCCGGCGCGGTCATGCTGGGTAAGGCGAATTTGGACGAGTTCGCCATGGGCTCCTCGAACACCACCAGTTATTACGGTCCGGTCATAAACCCGTGGAGTCCGAAGGTCGGCAAGGATCTGGTGCCGGGCGGCTCCTCCGGGGGATCGGCCGCGGCCGTATCGGCCCGGCTCGCTATCGGCGCCATCGGCACGGACACGGGCGGGTCCATACGTCAGCCGGCGTCCTTCTGCGGCATCGTCGGCCTGAAACCCACCTACGGCCGTTGTTCGCGTTGGGGCATTGTCGCGTTCGCCTCCAGCCTCGATCAAGCTGGTCCGATGGCCCGTAGCGTTCGCGATGCCGCCATCATGCTTGAGGTCATGGCCGGTCATGACGAAAAGGATTCCACCTCCGCACCCATCGACGTTCCCAATTTCGAAGCGGCGTTGGCGGGCGACATCAAGGGACTTCGGATCGGTATTCCGAAAGAGTATCGCCTGGATACCGTGCCGGCAGAAATCGACGCCATTTGGCGGCAGGGTGTGCAATGGCTCGAGGCGGCCGGCGTGACAACGGTGGCGGTATCGCTGCCCCATACCCCTTACGCCTTGCCCACCTACTACATCATCGCACCGGCCGAAGCGTCGTCCAATTTGGCTCGCTACGACGGGGTCCGGTTCGGCCTCCGCGTTGACGGCGACAGCTTGGACGAGATGTACGAGAGGACACGCGGCGAGGGATTCGGCGTCGAGGTTCGCCGGCGCGTGATGATGGGAACCTACGTGTTATCCGCGGGATACTACGACGCCTACTACATCAAGGCACAACGGGTTCGCAGCCTCATCGCCTGCGATTTTCGCGCGGCTTTCGAGCAGGTCGACGCGATCCTGACACCGACGGCACCCTCGGACGCATTCGCCATCGGCGAAAAGATCGACGATCCGATCACGATGTATCTCAACGACGTATTTACGGTGCCGGCCAGCCTGGCCGGATTGCCGGCCATCTCGGTACCCGCCGGATTGTCGCAACGGGGCCTTCCCATCGGGCTACAGGTCATCGGCCGGCCGTTCGATGAAGAAACCGTGTTGCGCACGGCCCACGCCCTCGAACGAGCCGCCGATTTCGACACGCATCCGCTTCGGAGCACTTGAGGGAAGTTTTCAAGAAAGGCGTTTTGGCAGGAAACGCGGCTGTTGGAAACGCCCGGAAAAAAGGGCGTCCTGAGACGCCCCTATCCAAACCGTGGCGGCGAATTCATGGCAGCACATCCTTGGCCGCCGCCGCGATCGGGGTGTCCCGATCAGATTGGTTTGATCTGATCGGGACGTTCCTTAATCGAGCTGTACGCTCTAGGCAGCCTTTTTACCGGCTGAAATGTCCAGCTGGAATTTGACGGGCCCGCGGCACTTCTTGCCCATGGCGTCGGTAAATTCACCGTTCACCGGCGAGCGTTTGCTGTATGGGCTGGTCAGAATGGCAACGTGGCCCCCGTAGAACGCGACCGATTCGATGACGTCGGTCCCTTCAAGGAATTTGTTTGCGGCGGTGGCGCAAGGCGGCGTCACCAGATCGTCCTTGATGGCGTAGTTCTGGTACCAGGGCACGTTCAACTTGGCGAGATCCTTAATGTTCAAGGGCTTGCCATAGAGCTGGACGGGCAGCGTGCCATCTTCGGCAATGGGTTCTTGGAAGGTGAGCGAGCTCATGTTGGCAATGCCGAGCGGCAGATGCACGCGCTCCTTCAATAGCCACCGGAACAGAGCGGCAGGTGTTTTGCCGGGATTTCTGTCGGTTGCGCGATGGAGAGAGGCTTGGTCCAGAACCTTGACCAACGGTTGTTCGCGGTCGATGGCGACGAAGCGCATGCCGAGAGACAGCAGGTAGCCGTTGGCGACCTTGTTGCCGTTTTCCAAAGTCGTGGTGACGAAGTCGTGGTGCATCTTCGGCATGCCGGAGATTGCCGGGGAATACGTGCCGTCGATCGGCGCGACGTTGGTGATGAGCGCGTCCACAACATCCGTGAGCGTGCCGGACAGGACGTTCATCAAGGAAATATAGCCGCCCTGACAGGTGCCATTGAGCGTTGCTTTCTGACCGTGCTTGTCCTTCAGCTTCTGGCAGATTTCACGCGTTTGATCGCAATCGCCTTCCGGGGTTGTCGTCTGCACCGCTTCCGTCTTCATGATGTCCTTGACGACGCGCACATAGGTCGGAACTCCCTCGTTGGCGAAGGCATGCGAAATGCTCTTGTCCTCGTAGGGAAGGAAGGAAAGGATGTGAACGCCCAACATGTAGGGCGGCACCATCAACACGGGCTTGAGCGAATCGTCGACTTTGACGCCCTTCTTGATGGGCAGCACCTGGTAAACCTTGAACGTGTCGGTCTCACAGAAAAGCTTGTAGTCGGCGCTGTTGAACTGGAACCCGAATTCGGAGGCAATCTTCTCGATCTGCTCGGTGAAATTGGCAACCGATTCCATGACGTCCGCTTCGCGTTTCACGTAGCCGGCGAGGGTCTCGCCGCCGTTCGTGGAGCCGAAAGCGGAATTCATCATTGCCTGCGACGCTTCTTCAATTTGATCGAACACGAAGCTCGTCAGCTTTTCCTGTGCGCTCGCTACGCCCTGCAGCACCATCGTCTGGTTATGTTGCATGACTTCGAGCGATTCCATGAGGCCCAGCGGGTTGTCCCGCGACGCGCGCGCGGCAATCTGCGCGGCGATCAAGCAGCTGTCCGAGAATTCGACGAATTCGCGGTTGCTGGCCCTTAGAAACGCGGTCCAGTAGCGGAACAAGTCCGCTTTCATCTCGGGCAATTCCTTCATCATATCAGGCATGATTTTGTCCCTCCGTGGTGTTGTGTCCGTTGCTGCTATTCAGCTCGCGTAAATAAAAGCGCTTTGTTGCGAATTGAGGAGAAAAGCATTCCGATTATTACCCTCTCAGCTATCGACTTCTATGCCGCTTGCCAGAGAATACGTGATTTCACGTATGTCGATGCTCAATGAACCCTTCACTAACGATGACCAAATATTTTATAGTGAAGATTGTTGCGTTGCAACATGTCGCGCTGCACCGCAACGTCGCAACCCTCGTATGCAATTTCAGCATGGGTAATTTTATTTCGTCGCGAGGCCGGTGTTTTTGGGTCACCGGTCGGACCGGATTGCGGGGAAATGGGCCAAACGGTGGCGTGGTGGTTGTTCGGGATGGGGCGCAATCTATAATTGTAATTGCCTGGTTCGTGCTACTGTGGTATATGTGGTCCGTGAAAGGGAAGTGATGAGACAGGTCACCGCCCCCACGAACGTTTTTCGCAAGATGCTTTTGTTTAGGCCGGTCAAGAAAGTGCGTATTGTACGCGGTGAGTTAAGTGTTTTTCCCCTGGCAGGTGGGGGCAGGGTCGTTTGAGCGTTCTGTAAGCGAATTCTGCGTAACATTCATGGGAGTGGCGTTCGGTATGGGGGCAAAATTCGTTTCCATATATGAGTACGTTGTCGCCGAAACCGGTACCGGTCATTGAGGCGGCAACGCTTCAACGAGTAAAACGCTTCAATGAGTAAACTGAGTAAAAGTAAGTTAAAAGAGTAAAACGAGTAATAAGGGTGTAGGGATTTCGTAGACTTGAGGGCATCCCCGGCAGGGCGAAGAGGTCCCGAGAGTGTTTCGAGAGCGGATTATTCCAAACTTCTGTGGCGCTGGGATCAGCTTTGTAACGATGAGAAAAAACCTTAGGATATATCGGTTTTCCCCGGCGCATGTGTTGCTTATTATAGAAGCAGTACTGCTGTATTTTTTCGTTAGTTATATTTCCGTCGAAATTGCCGGTGTCGCGCCATACTCGGAACAGGCCCTGGCCGGGCAAGTTCCCATGTCCTTGGTATTTGTAGGACTCGTCATAACAGCCAATTTTGCCTTAGGCCTTTACGACTATAGGCACTTCTCGCATTTTAGAGACTTGTTCCTGAGGCTCAGCGTCGTTGTCGCTATTTTTGCCGCGGTCTTGGCCGCCCTTCTGAGTTTTTCACCGGGACTTGAAACATGGCGCGGCGCGATCGTCATCGGATTCCCGGTGGCGTTTGCCGCGATGGTCGCTACGCGTTGGGCCTTCGTGCAGATTTCCAAAGCCAGCTATCTGAAGCGGCGCATTCTCGTCGTTGGCGTCGGCGATCGGGCAGCGCGCATCGAGACCCTCGAAAACGCCGCGCGCGGCAACAGATTTGTAT
>JAHCKI010000072.1 GCA_026125865.1 Rhodospirillales bacterium | reverse complement strand
AGCTCGACGGGGCCGGCGACCACGCCCTTGTCGCGGAGGGCGCCGATCTGGCCGTCGCTCATGCCGAGAACATCGACAAGGATGGCGTCGGTGTTTTCACCCAGCACGGGCGCCCGGCGCGTCGGCATGCGCTCCGCTGCCCCGTAATACAGGGGTGATCCCGGTGACAGGTAGGTGCCGATCCCAGGTTGTTCGATTTCGGAAAACATCGGGTTCTCGGTCGAACACCGCGGATCTTCCTCCACCATCTGAATGAAAGTCTGATACGGTCCCCAGCATACGGAGGTCCCATTGAACAGCTGCCTGACCTCGTCGAGAGTCCGCTCTGCGAACCACGGCTCCAGCAACGCCGAGATGGCGTCACGGGCCTTGAAGCGATCCCCCTCCTGGTCGAGGTCGACGCCGAACAAGGGCTCGATCAGCTTCATCCTGTCGGTCAGTCCGGTCACCTGGCACAACGCGTCCCATTGGTTCTTGGTAATGGCGACCACGTAGAGATAGCGATCGTCCTTGGTTTCGAAGTCGCGGCCGTAGGCGCCATAGAGGTAGTTGCCGAAGGAATAGTGCGGCTCGTGTTTGACTTGCGCCTCGGCGATGTACCCGAGGTTGCCGACCATCGCCATGGCCACGTCGGCGAGTGCCAGCGAGATGTACTGCCCCGCGCCGGTCAGTCGGCGATGGCGTTCCGCGCACACGATTCCCAACGCCGCCGTGACGCCGGTGATCGCATCCCACGCCGGCAACACGTGGTTGACCGGGTTGACCGGTGAGTGGCCATGGGTGGGACCGGTCGCGAACGGGATGCCGATGGCGCAGTTGACCGTGTAGTCCACGGCCGTACTGCCGTCGGGATTGCCGAGCAGGTTCATCATGATCAGGTCGTCGCGGTGTTGGCGGAGGTTCTCGTAGCTACGCCAGCCGCGCGCCGGAAAATTGGTGAGATAAATCCCGGCGTTTTCGCCTGGCGCCGTTATCAGGTTGATCGCCAGTTCGCGGCCTTCCGGTTTGCGGGTGTCGATGGCGATCGAGCGTTTGCCCTTGTTGAGACCCACCCAATAGAGGCTTTTGCCGTCCTCTGTGAGTGGCCAGCGGTGGGCATCGAGACCACCCTCCACGGGGTCGAACCGGATCACGTCCGCCCCTTGCTGGACCAGTGTCATCCCGCAAAGGGGCGCCGCAACGAACGCCGAACCCTCGACCACCCGTAAGCCCTTCAGCATCTGGTACATGGTTTCCTCCCCTGCATCAGCGGCGATGTTGGTCTTCGACCACCGGTATTGCCACGTACTTCATTACCACATGCGTCCCGCCCTGACATCGAAATCAACCGCACCGAGACGCGATTAGTTTCAGTGCGTAGGCGTAAGGAGAAGTTATTGGAGGCGGATTGCGCCGCAATGGCACATGCGCCGATCTCCCCTATATCCATTATTCCTGATTGGTGGAAACCAATATTTCCGCTCTCTGGTATAAGCTCGATGGTTGTTGCGAGAGTTAAAAGAAGCGTGCGAGGGAAGCGGGGCCTTGTTGCAGGTGGGGGAGGAGGTCGCGGGTTGGTAAGGGGTCGGTCACGGAAATACACTTATCGCTATTTTCCGCCTCTTTAACGACAACCGTATGGCAGTGAAGCGTCTGAGGGACTTTCGGCAGCAGCGGAACCCGATTTTCCTTGCGGACCAGGTCATAGAGTTGACAATCGGCACGGTTCAGTGCCCGGATTTCGTCCTCGAATGCCGTCGCGTCGATCCTGTACTCGGGCCGCGTGCTATTGAGCCTCTCCATTAACACGTTGGGGAAACCGCAATGGCTTAAATAGCCAGAGGCGATGGCGTCGATATGCTCGGTGACGCCGAATAGCCAGAAATGACGATGGAGGATTTCGAACGCCGCATCGGCATCGGGTTGCGGGGCAGCGGTATCCGAGGCAAATGTCTTCGTCGCGATGTTTTGATTGTTTGGATCACGAAAAAAGGCGACGAACGCATCCAGGGCCGGGGCACGCTTCGCCCGCATACATCCATACGAATAAGCGGAAACGATCCGACGGTAGGGATCGCGAAGCACGGTGACCAGCTTGAAATCGGTCGCAAATCGGCGGTGAAATGGAAATGAATGGTGGGACCCGACGACGGCGTATCGGCCGTTGAAAACCCGGGGATCGTCGGTCTCGAAATCGATCCGCCCATTTACTGGCGGCTCGAATACTGGTGATTGCTTGTGAATAAAGTTAAACATGGCGCCCGCAGACATGCACAAGGCTGTCAACAGGCTCGTCACACCGGTTTTCGGAATATGATAAATGAAAAGGGGGGTGATATTTACATCATTGCCGGTTGAGTGGCTCGGCAGCCATGAAATCTTCTTATCCAACTGCATAAATCAATCGTTCCTAGCGATCTGAACCGACACTGCGTGCGCGCCCCCTTATGCTGCCACCAGAGAAATCCATTGGGACAATCCCAAGGTGAACGACAGCCAAACACCCAAAAAAGTATTCTATGCAACCTTAAGAAAGCCCTAAATCGCCTTGATGTGTTTATCGACGGGCAACGCGTTGCTTGGTACGTCTTATCTTGGAATTGGAGGGCGTGGAGGCGTGCGTAGAGGCCATCGGTGAGGGCGAGCAGGGTGTCGTGAGCGCCGCTTTCGATGATGCGCCCTTGATCGAACACGTGGATCACGTCGGCGTGGCGGATGGGAGTTAAAGGGAAATTAAGGGGACAGCATACGCATCTCGGAAATTAAGTGGACAGCATACGCATCTCTAGCATCGGGAGAAGGCGCGACGCCGGAGTTCTAGAGCACGGCGCGATCAGATTGGGTCAATCTGGTCGCGTGGTCGTTCTCCATATCTTTAGAATCTAGAGCAAATTCATGCGATCAGGTGACTCGACCTGATCGCATTTTGCTCTAGCCTATGGTCGCTCGCCCAACCGCCCGTCGTAGACAGTTAGGCCACCCGCACTTTTCCGATGTTGGCCGCTCGGCATCAAAGCGGTTGGCCGCGCATGAGGCGGGGTAGGTCGCCGACGATGCCCATAGCGTGGCGCATGAACAGCGTTTTCAGGGGGGAGATGCGGTTGACGACGGCGAGGCCGATATCGCGGGCCAGCTTGATGGGGCCGATGTCGTTGGAGAACAGGCGATTGAGGGCGTCGGTCATGGCCAGCATCAGGTGGTTGTCGAAGCGGCGCCAGCGCTGATAGCGCCGAAGCACGTCGGCGCTGCCGACGTCGCCGCCGAGGCGAGCGGTGTCGATGATCACCTCGGCCAGCGCCGCCACGTCGCGGAAACCCATGTTGAGGCCTTGTCCGGCGATCGGGTGCATACCGTGATAGGCGTCACCGACGAGGGCGAGGCGCTCGGCAATGGCCGTCTCGGCGAACTGCAGGGACAACGGATAGGACCAGCGCGGGCCCACGACCGAAACCACACCGAGGAAATCGCCGAAACGTTTCGCCAACTCGGCGGTGAAGTCATCGTCATCGAGGGCCATGATCATGGGCGCCAGTTCGGCGCGTTCGGTCCACACGATGGACGCCCGGTTGCCCTTGAGGGGAAGGATGGCGAACGGACCCGACGGCAGGAAGTGCTCGTGGGCGATGTTGTCGTGGGGCCGCTCGTGGGCGACGGTACAGACGATACCGACCTGATTGTAGCTCCACTTGGTCACGCGAATACCGGCGCCATCGCGAATTTGCGATGTCCGGCCGTCGGCGGCGACGGCGAGGCGGGCGCGTATCCGGCGTCCGTCGGTCAACGTGGCGGTAACGGTCGCGGCGGTGCGGTCAAGGGAGCGAACCCGCGCCGGCGCCAGCAACCGGACGGAGTCCAAGGCGTTCATCTGTGCCAACAGGCCGCGGCGCAGGGTTCGGTTCTCGACCATATGGCCGAACGGTTCGCCGCCCACGGCCTCGTTGCCGTAATGCAGAAATAGCGGTGAATCCCCGTCCGAGACGCGGATATCGAGCATCGGCGACGTCTCGTCCTCGATATGCCGCCAGACGTCGATACCCTCCAGCAAACGCCGCGACGACGCCGCGATGGCCGAGGCGCGACCATCATAGGCGGCGGCCAGCACCGCGTCCGGCGCCGCCGTATCGATGACGGCGAGCGACAGTTCCCGCTGACCGAGCGCGCAGGCCAGGGCGCCGCCGACAAGGCCGCCGCCCACGATCAGCACATCGGCTTGGAGGTCAGGCGAATTCGACGGATCAGCGTCCGCCTGAGTCCCATTGGTCATCCCGATCGGTTCCGCCATGGCTCTCTCCCGTCGCCCATCCAGCCCGCCCGGCAATTGTGAAAGCCGCAATGCCCAGGGTCAATGCCCAGGGTCAATGCCCAGGGTCAATGCCGAGCGGTCACCGTCGAGCCGGCCACCGGGCTGCACGGCAAGCGTGCTGTCTCCTGAACGGGACTATCGGCAGTCGCCCCCCTGCCGGGTCATCACTGCTCGACCTTGAGCGGTCAGCGCGCTGCGATGATCATCACCATCTGGCGGCCTTCCATCTTGGGAAACTGCTCGACCTTGGACAGTTCCTGCAACTCTTCGCGAACGCGATCAAGGACCTTCATGCCAAGGTATTGATGCGACAACTCACGGCCGCGAAAACGGATCGTCACCTTGACCTTGTCGCCCTCGTCAAGAAACTTGCGCATGTTGCGCACCTTGACCTGATAGTCATGCTCGTCGATCGAGGGACGCATCTTGATTTCCTTTACCTCGATCGACTTCTGTTTCTTGCGCGCCTCGTTTTTCTTCTTCTGCGCTTCGTATTTATATTTCCCATAATCGAGAATTTTACAGACCGGGGGATCGGCGTTCGGTGACACCTCGACCAAGTCGAGTCCCGCCGCCGCCGCCATGTCAATGGCGCGGTTGATATCGGTAACCCCCACTTGCTGTCCGTTCTGGTCGACCAAGCGCACATTTGCGCTGTCGATCTCTTCATTGACACGCGGCCCTTCACGCGCCGGTGGCTGGTTCGTCGGCAACCTCGCTATAGTTCAACCTCCTTCACTAGCGCCCATACTCATGCCCACGGTGGAAATATGGGCAACCTTACACTTACCCTCTCCGCTCGGGGAGAGGGACACGAACGCCGTCGCCGATGCAAAGCATCATCGCCGGCAAAATCCATAACCACAAACGACATGGAGCAGACACATGCGATCAGATCCTCTCACCTGATCGCATGTGTCTGCTCCGGAAATCGGTGATGCGTCGGTATTGTGGTGCGCAAGATCTCCGACAGAGACCAATCCACGCCGCCGGCACGGTATTCGGCGCACCATCACGAAAAAGTGCGACGGCAACGGCTTTCGGTCGCACGCGTATGCAACCGCGTGTCGCGCGCTCGGCATTGCCAACGATCTTTTGTCACGGGTCGATACAAACCAAATAACCTAAAAAAGGTACGAATGCCCGCAAAGGCATGTCAGTTGGCCGGCAACCATCCTCACGCAGGCCCAAACGGGCCCGCCGCTTCAGCCCGGAGTTTAGCAACCGCCTGTTCCAGCGCAAGAACTTCTTGGGCTTTTCCCCCCAGGTGGCGCAACGCCACCGTGCGCTCCTCTTTCTCCTTCGCCCCCACGACGACGATGATCGGGACTTTCGAGACGCTATGCTCGCGAACCTTGAAATTGATCTTTTCGTTGCGCAGGTCCATTTCGGCCTTGATCCCGGCCGCCAGCAACGCCGCATGCACCTCGTGCGCGTAGGCGTCCGCCTCCTTGGTGATGGTCGCGACGACGGCTTGCAGCGGCGCCAGCCAGAAGGGTAGCCGGCCCGCGTAGTTCTCCACAAGAATGCCGATGAAGCGTTCGAATGAACCGAGGATCGCGCGGTGCAGCATGACCGGCCGATGCTTTTCGCCGTCCTCGCCCACATAGTTGGCGTCAAGGCGTTCGGGGAGTACGAAATCCACCTGCAGGGTGCCGAGCTGCCAATCGCGGCCGATGGCGTCCCGCAGCACGAACTCCAACTTGGGACCGTAGAAGGCGCCTTCGCCCGGGTTCAGGATGGTTTCCAGGCCTGCCGCTTCGGTGGCGTCCTTGAGGGCTTGTTCGGCCCGATCCCAGGTATCGTCGGAGCCGGCGCGCTTTTCCGGCCGATCGGAGAATTTGACGATGACCTCCTCGAACCCGAAGTCGCGATAGATGCCGAGCAGAAGCTCGCAAAACGCTTTCGTTTCCGAGGTGATCTGCGCTTCGGTACAAAAGATATGGGCGTCGTCCTGAACAAACGCCCGCACACGCATGAGACCGTGAAGGGCGCCCGACGGCTCGTTGCGGTGACAGGAGCCGAACTCCGCCATGCGCAACGGCAGGTCCCGATAGCTCTTGATCCCCTGGCGGAAAATCTGCACATGACCCGGGCAGTTCATGGGCTTGAGCGCAAGGATTTTCTCCTCGGCCTCCGCCGTGAACATGTGCTCGCGGAACTTTTCCCAGTGCCCGGACCGCTCCCACAGGCTGCGATCCACAAGTTGCGGCGTGTTGACCTCGACGTAGCCGGCGCTCTCCAGCCGCCGACGCATATAGGCTTGCAGCGTCCGGTACAGGGTCCAGCCCTTCGGGTGCCAGAACACGGAGCCCGATGCCTCTTCCTGGAAATGGTAGAAGTCCATCTCCCGCCCGACCCGCCGGTGGTCGCGCTTTTCCGCCTCCTCCAACATATGGAGGTACTGCTTCAGTTGTTTGTCGTCGGCCCAGGCGGTGCCGTAAATGCGCTGCAGCATTTCGTTGCGGGAGTCGCCGCGCCAATAAGCGCCGGCCAGCTTCATCAGCCGAAAGGCCTTGCCGAGCTTCACCGTCGACGGCAGGTGCGGCCCCCGGCACAGATCCAGCCAGTCGCCTTGGCGATAGACGCTGATGGGTTCGTCTTCCGGCAGGTCGGCGATGATCTGCGCCTTGTAATGCTCGCCGATGGACTCGAAATGGCCGATCGCTTCGGTGCGATCCCAGACCTCGCGCATGATCGGCAGGTCGCGGTCGACAATCTCCCGCATCCGCGCCTCGATTTTGCCGAGATCGTCCGGTGTAAACGCTTCCGCCCGCGCGAAGTCGTAGTAGAAGCCGTTTTCGATGGACGGGCCGATGGTGACCTGGGTTCCCGGATACAGTTCCTGCACCGCTTGCGCCATGACATGGGCGGCGTCGTGGCGGAGGAGGTCGAGCGCGTCCGCATCCTTGGCGGTCACGATGGCCACCCGCGCATCGCTTTCGATGACCGTCGCCAGATCCTTGAGGTCACCATTGATGCGAACGGCGAGCGCCGCCTTGGCAAGACCGGTGCCGATGGAAGCGGCGACATCGGCGCCCGATACCGGGTGTTCATAGGCACGCTCGGACCCGTCCGGCAGCGTGATCCGAACCCCTTCTGAATTTTCGGTGTGCGATTCGACGATAGCCACGGCCCAGACTCTTCCTTCACTCTTCCTTGTGTCGGTTACGAAGGGGCAATCTAGATCGGCGCGTTGGTGAGTCAAGCGCCGCCTGTGACGAATGGGGGGCCATCCCCCGACACCACCCGCGGACGCGGCGAAACGGCATTGAGGGCGTCCACCACCTCCGCGACCCCCAGGTCGGCCAGCGCCGAGCGGCGCAGGATGCGAACCATCGGTCCCCGTTGCCCGCACAAGGCCGGGTCCGATTCGTGGGAGAACATGACGACCGAGGGACAGCCGGCCGCCGCCGCCAAATGCATGGGGCCGGTATCGTTGCCGACGGCGGCCGTAGCGCTCCGTGCCAGCGCTGCGATGTCCAGGAGGCTCGTCTGCCCGGCCAGGGAAACGGCCGTCGGGCACGCGGCGGCGATTTCGTCCAGCGACGCGGCCTCGTTGTCCGTGCCCAACAACACGGGCTGCAAGCCCCGTTGCGCTAGGATTTGCGCCAAGCTTGCATAGCGTTCGGCGGGCCATCGCTTCCCCGGCCGATGGGGCGCACCGCCCGGTATCAGCAACACGAACCGGTCGGCAAGTCCGAACCGGCCAAAATCGGCCCGCGCCCAGGATAGGTCGGGCGGAGGAACGGGTGCGATGTCGGCAATGCCCAACTGCTCGGCCTGTCGCTCGATGGTGTGCATGGAATCCCGCCGGGGATTGGCATGCGGGTGCGAACACTCCCGCGCGATCCCCACCCATTCGGGATAGGGGCCGGGCCAGAAAAGCTGAAAATACCGGCTGCTGCGGCTCGATGTCTGAAGGTCGTACACCCGTTGAAGCGCCGCACCGCGCAAACGTCGGCGCAAGGCCAACCATCGTCCGACCTGATGGACCTTCGGGCGGTCATCGACCCAGACCTCGTCGACATAGGTCGATTGTTTCGCAAACGCAACGAATGGCGCCGTCGTCAGCAACACGATGCGGGCGTCCCGGTGGTGGGAGCGGATGGCCGCCATCGGCCCCAGCGCCTGAACGAAATCGCCCAGGGCGCCGAGCTTGATGACCAGGATCGTCGCCGCGCTCAACCGGGCGATCCCGCCGCCGCGGCCTCGCGATAGACGTCGAGCGTCTTCGCGCACATGACATCGTTGGAAAAATGGCTGCGGACATGGGCGATCGCGGCGTTTCCCATGCCCGTCCGTTGCTCGGCGGTAAGGCCGAGGGCGCCTTTGATCGCCGCCGCCAGAGCCGCGGCGTCACCGGGAGGCGTCAGCCAGCCGGTTTCGCCGGGGACCACCGTTTCGCGTGCGCCGCCATGGTCGCTGGCGATCACCGGCCTGCCCATCGCCTGCGCCTCCACCGCCACCCGGCCGAACGCCTCCGGTTCAGTGGACGCCGAAACCACGATGTCGGCCAGCCGGTAGGCCGCCGGCATGTCATCACAGTGTTCGATGACGCGAACCACCTCGCCCAACTTATTGCTGTCAATCAATTCATCGAGTTCGCGGCGATACGGGATGCGGCCCTGATGATCCCCCAGGATCAGGCAAACGACATCGGACCGTCCGAGGCGCGCCATGGCCTCGATCATCACCGTTTGCCCTTTCCATCGCGTCAGCCGCCCCGGCAGAAGAACCACGGGCACGCCGTCGCGCAATCGCCAGTCATGGGCGAGAGCGGTCACCCGCTCTTCCGTGACCGTGTCAGGACAGAAAAGGTTCAGATCGGCGCCGCGATGAATGACCCTGATACGCTCTTCCGCCACGCCATAGACGCGCTGGATATGCTCGGCGATGAAATGCGAGATGGCGATCACCGGTTGGCCGCGCGTCATGACGGCATTGTAGGCCCGCTTCAACGAATTGCCGGCGCCATAGGTGCCGTGAAACGTGGTGACGAACGGGCGGCCCGTCAGGCGCGATGCCAGCCACGCCGACCACGCCGGCGCTCGCGAGCGGGCATGCACCACATG
>JAHCKI010000071.1 GCA_026125865.1 Rhodospirillales bacterium | reverse complement strand
ATGGGACGGGGCGTTATTGCGGGAATTGAGCGCGGCCATGCGGGACGCTTCCATCTGCGGGCTGGGGCAGGCGGCTTCCAATCCGCTGCTGAGCGCGCTGCGGTTTTTTCCGGCGTTGGGGCGATCATGAGCGGGCCGGTCCGTTTTCGTCTCGACGGCAAGGTGGTGGAAGCGCTTGGCGACGAAACCATCTGGCAAGCCGCGAAGCGCCATGGTGTCGTCATCCCGCATCTCTGCCACCGTGACGAGGCGGACTATCGCCCCGACGGCAACTGCCGCGCGTGTGTGGTGGAAATCGGCGGTGAACGCGTGTTGGCGCCGTCTTGCCTGCGCCGGCCGACGCCCGGCATGGAGGTTTTCGTTGAGTCGGAAAGGGCGCGCCATGCCCGCCGCATGGTCCTGGAACTCCTGCTGACCGACCAGCCGGAGCGGGCGTTCGCTCACGACACTGATTCAATGTTTTGGCGATGGATTGACGACGCCGGCCTTAAAGACAGTCGGTTTCCGCGCCGTGATCCACCTGCGCCTGACCTCAGCCATCCGGCGATGGCGGTGCATCTGGACGCATGTATTCACTGTACGCTTTGTGTGCGCGCCTGTCGCGAGGTGCAGGTGAACGACGTGATCGGCATGGCCGGCCGAGGGTCTCGAACGAAGGTGGTTTTCGACTTCGACGATCCCATGGGCGACAGCACCTGCGTCGCCTGTGGTGAATGTGTTCAGTCGTGTCCAACCGGCGCATTGATGCCGGCAAACCTGCTCGATGCCGACGGCGTGAAAACCGCGGCCGCGGATCGTACTGTCGATTCACTTTGCCCCTATTGCGGCGTCGGTTGCCAGCTCACGTATCACATCCGCGGCGACACCATCATTGCCGTCAATGGCCGTGACGGGACGGCCAACCGCAACCGCCTTTGTGTCAAGGGCCGCTTCGGTTTCGATTACGTCAACCATCCGCACCGGTTGACGCGGCCACTAATCCGTCGAGATGGCGTAAAGAAGGACCCGCATGAGACACCGGATCCCGGCAATCCGCTCTGCCATTTCCGCGAGGCATCGTGGGAGGAAGCCCTCGATCGCGCGGCCGCTGGATTGAGGTCTATCCGTGACCGCGATGGCGGCGCTTCCCTGGCCGGTTTCGGGTCGGCCAAGGGGTCGAACGAGGAGGCATATCTGTTCCAGAAGTTTGTTCGGACGGGGTTTGGCACCAACAACGTCGATCACTGCACCCGGTTGTGCCATGCATCGTCGGTGGCGGCATTGATGGAAGGGATCGGCTCCGGGGCGGTGACCGCGCCGTTCACGGCAGCGGCGGATGCCGACGTCATCGTCGTCATCGGCGCGCGACCGGCGCAAAACCATCCTGTCGCCGCCACGTTCATAAAAAACGCCGTGAAGCGGGGCGCCACCCTCATCGTCATGGATCCCCGCCGTCAGGAATTGTCGCGGTATGCCCAGCATATGCTGCAATTCAAGCCCGGCACGGATGTGGCACTGCTGTCGGCCATGATCCATACCATCATCGACGAAAACCTGGTCGACGAGCAATATATCGCCGGCTTCACCGAAGGTTTCGAAGAGCTCAAGCAACGGGTCCTGGCGTTCGCTCCCGAAGCCATGGCGTCCGTGTGTGGCATCGATGCGGAGACCATTCGGACGGTGTCTCGCGTCTACGCAACCGCGAAACGCTCGATCCTGTTCTGGGGCATGGGCGTTTCCCAACACGTCCATGGCACCGACAACGCCCGCTGCTTGATCGCCCTGGCGTTGATCACGGGCCACATTGGCCGGCCTGGCACGGGGCTGCATCCGTTGCGCGGTCAGAACAACGTTCAGGGCGCGTCGGACGCCGGACTCATCCCCATGGTTTATCCCGACTACAAGTCGGTGGAAGACCCCAAAACGCGGAAGGTCTACGAAGATTTTTGGGGGACGAAACTGGATTCCAAGCGCGGCTTGACGGTTGTGGAGGTCATCAACGCTGCTCGTGCGGGGTCCATCAAGGGCATGTACATCATGGGCGAAAACCCCGCCATGTCCGATCCCGATGCCAACCACGCCCGCGAGGGATTGGCGGCGTTGGAGCTTTTGGTCGTACAGGACATTTTCCTGACCGAGACGGCGGCGCTCGCCGATGTCGTGTTACCGGCCTCCGCGTTCCCCGAAAAGACCGGGACATTCACCAACACCAATCGGCAGGTGCAGTTGGCGCGCCAAGCCCTACCTTTACCGGGCGACACCCGCCAGGACTGGTGGATCATTCAGGAGATTGCGCGCCGCCTGGGCCTGGACTGGCGCTACACCCATCCGCGTGACGTATTTTCGGAAATGCGCGCGGTCATGCCATCTACCCGCGGCATCACCTGGGACAGGCTGGAACGCGAAGGTAGCGTTACGTATCCGTGCGAGGCCGAAAACGAACCCGGAAAGGCCATTATTTTTGGCGGTGGTTTCCCGACCTCGAACGGCCGCGGCAAGTTGGTGCCAGTTGACCTCACGCCGCCCGACGAGGTGCCGGACGAACGCTTTCCGCTGGTGCTGACAACCGGGCGAATGCTGGAGCACTGGCACACCGGCGCCATCACACGCCGCGCCAAGCTCCTGGACACCATGGAACCGCTGGCCACCGCCAGCCTCAATCCGAAGCAGTTGGCGGCACTTGGCATCAAGGCCGGAGACACGGTGACCCTATCCACACGCCGCGGCACGATCGAAGTCCAAGTCCGCGCCGACCGGGACGTGCCGCCAGGCATGGTGTTCATGCCGTTTTGCTATACCGAAGCCGCAGCCAACATCCTCACCAACCCCCAACTGGATCCCTTCGGCAAGATCCCTGAATTCAAGTACTGCGCCGCCCGCATCGAGCCGGTCGCTAGAGCACGGCGCGATCAGATCGGGTCAATCTGATCGCGTGGTCGTGCTCTATATCTTTAGAATCTAGAGCAAAATGCGATCAGATGACCCGACCTGATCGCATTTTGCTCTAGCGTTGATCGTTGAATGACCACAGTCCATCGGTACTTGAGCGCGAAAGTCTGCTATTCTGGATTGTAGGGAACCATAAGTCGGGGAGACTGAACTACCTTGGGAGATCCATTCGGAGAGCCGCTTCCGGTAAAAGGCCAAGCGAACGTTCGCCCTGTCTTTATCGTAGGCTTCAATGGTTCCGGCACAACGATGCTCAGCGAGAGCTTGGGGCGGCATCCGGATGTCTTTACTCTTCCGGACGAGATCAGGCTCATTCCCTATTTGCTTGAGCGCGCCTCACAGTTCGGCCCTCTCTCGGATGATGAGACCTTTCTTCGCGCATGGCGAAAAATTTTGGACATGACGCCGGCGTTTCGGCGCGTCGGCGCTGGCATCCTGCCGCCAATCCCATCCAATTGGCGGAATTTCGAGCGAAGTATTCCAGGCATCGTTGACGCTACTATGAGGACATTCGCGGCGCGCCATGACAAGGTCAGATGGTGCGAAAAAAGTCCTCAGAACATGCTGCACATGGAGTTGATCGCCGACGCATTTCCCCGTTCGCAATTCATTCAAATCATTCGAGACGGACGCGATTGCGCCGCCTCGCTGCATCGCAGGTGGCGCCGGACTCCGGACTTGGTTCTTCACCGCTGGCAAGCTGCCGTCGACGAAGCGCGACGGCAGGGGGCGACTTTGGCAAATCGATACCATGAAGTTCGTTTTGAGGATCTGACCCGCAATCCGCGGCAAAGCATGGAGGAGCTTTTGGAGTTCCTGGAACTCAGGTTTACCGATGACGTGCTCGTTTCCTCACATCCGCAAAGCACGCGTCGCGGTGAACTTGGCGGAATTGAAGAGAACTCCGGGAATTGGCGTACCTACTTCGACGCAGCGACCCTCACTCGTTTGGAGCAAATCGCCGGTCATCGTCTGACGGAACTTGGTTACCCGCGGCTTCGCGCTGGCTGCCGCTCCAGGCCCCCTTCCGGTTTGGCGCTTTGGTGGTGGCGTCTCCGGGATTTCATTCACGCACAAGCGCGCCAGTATGTCAGGCGCCGGTCGCGTGGATCATCCTTAAGAGGGATTCCAGGTTTGTTCGCCGAGCTGTTCGTCTCCGTGCGCAGCTTTCGAAGCAAACGATTTTGAATCCCTATTTGACTTCATAGAGGCCCCCTCGTTTGTGCCGGCGACGCCATTCTCGGAAAACAAGTCGTGGAAATACGATGGCGTCGCGAGCGTAGCGCCGCGTCAGGCGTCTCGGCTCCGAAAGCATGCGGTGAAGCCATTCCATAGCGAAAAACTGAATCCACTTCGGCGCGCGTGTTTTTTCCCCGGCCAGGAAATCGATAACCGCTCCCACACATAGGGTTACCGGTACCCGTAGACGATCCCTGTTCCGATAGGTCCACAGTTCTTGTTTAGGAGCGCCGAGGCCGACAACGAGAAGGTCTGCGCCGGCATCGTTGATCATGGCGACGATTTTTTCGTTCTCCGCCGAATTGGTTTCGAAGCCGAAAGGGGGGCTGTAAACGCCCACGACCCGAACATTTGGCCAGGTTTCGTGGATGAGCCGAGCGGCGCGGTCGGCGACCCCGGGTCCCGCGCCGAGGAGGAAGACTCGTGTTCCGCCGGTGGTGTTCGCAGCCTCCAAGAGCATCGGGGCGATGTCGCTGCCTGGAACCCGCTCCGGAAGCGGTTGGCCGACGAGGCGCGAAGCCCAGATGATCGGATTCCCGTCGGCGATGACAAGCGAGGCATGTCGGTACGCCTCTCGGAAAGCCGTGTGTTTCTGAAGCTTCACGACATGGTTCACGTTGGGCGTGACGACATATCGAGCGGTACCGGTTGGCTCGCGCATCCAGTTGAGCAGGAGATCAATCGTTTCGTCGCGTCGAAGCGCGTCGATCTCGATATCGAATAAGGGCACTCGCTTATTCACGCTGACAGTACTTTCTCGTACACCCCGGCTACCGCGTGGGCCATGGCCCCCGCTGACAATAGAGCGTGCCGACGCTCGTACGCGCTTTCGCGCATTTGCACCAAATCCATTTGGCCGGTTACGCCGGCGCGAATGGCATCCGCCAAGGCTCGGTCGTCGCCAGGTGCAACCAAACACCCATCTATACCGTTGCGGACAACGTCAGGGATGCCACCAAGCCGCGTGGCGATAACGGGAACACCGTTCGCCATGGCTTCGATGATCACCATGGGGTTTCCCTCACCGAATAAGCTCGGCAGCACGAATATGTCCATTCGGGCGAATTCGCTATCCACATCGCTCGTAAAGCCGGTCCACTGGATGCGATTGCCAAGCCCCAAGGTTTCGGACAACGCCCGTATCTCCCGTTCATAGTCGGGAGATTCGAATGGACCGACTGCAAGGAGGGAAATGTCATACCCTTCCGCAACCAGCATGGCCAACGCCCGCAATAAATTCTCCAAACCTTTGCGGGGACGGAAAAGGGCGACCGTACCAATGCGCCAGCCATTGGTCGGCGGTGTCCAGGCGCGTAACGGGCCCTCATGCTCGATGCCGTTAAGAACGACGGAAATCCGGTCTTTACGAAATCCGCGAGCCATGAAATCGGCGCGGTAGGGCTCGCAGACCGTTATCAGATGGTCGGCCCCAACCAAGGTGACGCGTTCGATGAGGGAGTTGATACGATTGCGCCAAACATCCGTTGAGTCGGCCTCGGCCGGGCTATGAACATGGTAGACGAACGGAATCCGAGCAAGGAGGCTAGCCGGACGTCCGATCAGTGCTGTCCGCGGCGTATGTGTGTGAATGAGGCTGTAACCGCGTTCGCGGATCTTTCGAGCGAGAGCGAGCACAATGCCGAGATCGACCTTCGAACGCATCGGGAGGGTGTGCAACGGCACATTTCGTGCCCGCATTTGTTTCGGGAATAGGTTCGGCTTCAGGCAGGCAATCTCGACGTCAAACCCAAAAGCCGGGAGATGTTGGGCAAGCAGATCCTGCACCCGCTCCGCGCCGGAATAGTGTTCACCGTTGATGAGATGCAGAACCCGATGCAGCGGGCGCCCAGTTGGTTTCATGCCGACGCCCGATCCCCGCCGCCGCAATCATTTTGTCGCGGAAGGACACGTCGGGATTCACGATAGGCTCGCCAGGCGTTGTTTAATTGCAGGGCTTTGCGGAGACCACGCAGGAAAGCCGAAAAGTTGTTCGCATTTGGCGGTGCATGACGGCCAAGCTGCATGGCGCCAAAAGCGGACAGATTGGGTCGATTGGAGCGGGGCTGAGTTGTAATACCGATACCGAGGCCGGCGGACACTGCCGCTGCAATGATGTCAGCGTTGTAGTAGCCGTTCGGATAAGAAATCACACTCGGTGTGCGCCCGGTGACGTCCCGCAAATAGTCCTGCGCCCGCGTGATCTGCTGAGCCGCATCCGTCCGCGTAAGCAGGGGCAAGACCGCATGCTCTGCCGTGTGGTTGCCAATGACCACGAGGGGATCGTTGGCCATCGTTTGCAGTTCTTGAGCGGTCAATGGGCGTTCATCGTCGGTAACGACAGCGAGCGAAGAGGGTCCGAACGCCGTCATGAGGTGGTTGTTGATTTGAAGAGGGGTGCTGTGACGAAGCGCATGGAGTTCGGCGGCGATCTTGTCGTCGCCGTGACCCTGACGACGCCGGTTTCGATAGACAACGTCCCACCAGAAACTCATTTGATCACGCACATAGTCGGTCGACACGAAAAAGGTGGCGGGAACCCCATATTCTTTTAGGACAGGCAGGATGTTGAGGCCATCCGCATACCCATCATCGAAGGTGATGACCAACCCCGGTGCTTCCTGTGGTGGATCGGAGATGGCCTGCTCCGGCGTGATAAACTTGAACCCAAGGTTGAGTGCTTCATCGATAAACCGGCGGTAGGTTTCGACGACAAAACCTTCTTGGGGAAGAAACAAATCTTTCGCCATGACGGCCTCTGAGGAGACCACCCGATGAAAGAGAATAAAATAGGTTCTAGGTAGGCTTTCGAGCGGACTGACAATCTGCAGCGCACGATCAAATCGCCGTAGGTTTCGTGAAATCATCCCATTCATGTTGTTATATCGTTTCCCGCTCCGACAGCTATTCACACATGGCGCCTACAACCGCGTGTTCGGAAACGACCAGGTTTCGGTAGATGCGCTCTACGGGTTCGGACAAAACATCATAGGAGCGGTGCAGCGCAATGTACGCTGGACCTCGGGCGGCCATTCGGCGGGCCATTTCCGGGTCATCGAGGAATCGACAAATTCCGTCGGCGAATGCCTTTTCTTCCCAAGGAACACAAAGACCCGCGCCGCTTTCGCGTAGGATGCGAGACTGGTCCGGGTGTTCGCTCGCCACCACCGGCTTGGCCAAGGCGAGATACTCGATGAGCTTGGTGGGGCTTCCCACCTGCAATATGGGCAGGGGGGCGATGGGAGATAGACAAATGTCCGATTTGCGGACTTCCTCCCAGGCTTGTTCCATGGGCATGAAGCCTGTGAATTCGACATTGTCACGAAGATCCAGGCGCTCGATCTCATCATCGAGAACGGCGCGGTCTCGGGGATCATAACCTTCACCGATCATCTTCAGTGTCACATTGGGAAAACGCTCGCGTACAAGACCTATGACGCGAATGAGAAAATCGAGATGACGCACTCGAAAGAGCGTTCCGAGATAGAGGAGCACCGGCGCTTCCGGATTGGGCCGTTCGGCGGCGTCGGCGGAGAGTATCTGGTCCGCATGAATTCCCATGGGAACAGCCGTTATTTTTTGGGGCGCAATCCCTTTCGCCGCGACGGTGTCTCGCATTCGTTCACTTTGGACGAAAACATGATCAGCGAAACGCAGGAGGATCCTGTAGAGAGCAAAGCTTGCGAAATGTCCCTTGCACAACTGCACCAAGGCGGTGTTGCCGGAAAGTCCCGATCGCGCTAGGTACAGCCATTCCTCGGGAAACGGATAGGACATCCAGTAGCAAAACCTGGCGCCACTGATGCGGGCCGCGAGCAAGGCGATGAGACCGCTCGCGAACTTGTCACGCACTTGAATGACGTCGTATCGATTCCGTAATGCCAACCGAAGCGCCTTGAAATCCCCGACGAAACCGAGAAGCCAATCAAGGATACGTCTCAGTTTGCTCGACCGAGTGCTTCGTGGTGTCAGGTACACGCGGCAACCGTTCCAACCGACAACGTCGGGAGCATCTCGCGCCGCTTCGCTTCGCTGCATGATCCAATCCACCACAATGCCGCGGGGGACGAGCTGTTGGACGAACAGTTCGACCACATCCGCTCGAAACGGCGGGAATCGATCCTCAGTGATATAGAGTAGCCTCAATGAAGACGTGTCCGGTTCTCGTCGTCTTCTTAGCGACGGTGTTGCATCGCATCGGTTCATCCTGTTGCGTGTGGTCAATCGTCAAGCCAGAACTTTTTTATAGATTTCATCGACCATGCGGGCGATTTCTTCGTAAGTACGGTTTTGTCGAACGTATTCCGGTCCTTTGCCGGCTTTCCGTCGAGACCCTTCGGGGTCTTCCAACAAGCGGCAAATCTCTTCCGAAAAGGCTTGCTCATCCCATGCAACGCTCTTGCTGACACCGCTGTCTTCCAGGACCGATGATTGCTCGGGATGGTGGTTGGCGACAACAAGCTTCGCCATGGCCAAATACTCGATCAGTTTGGTTGGGGATGTCGACTGCAAGAACGATACCGGCGCGAAGGGTGAGAGGCAGATATCCGCTTGGCGAACCTCACGCAGGGCTTCGTCAATGGGAAGGAAGCCCGGAAAAACAACGCTGTCGCGGAGGTCCTGTCGTTCAATCTCATCGTCGAGGATTTGCCTGTCCATGGGATCGTAGCCTTCTCCGATCATTTTGAGCCTCGTTCCCGGAAAGCGCTTTTTGACCAGCGCCAATACCCGAATAACGAAGTCGAGTTGGCGCACGCGGAAGAGGGTGCCGAGGTACAGAAGTGTCGGATTTTGTGGGTCAGGCGCCGTGGCGTCGTCGGCCGAGAGAATTCGGTCCGCACGGATGCCCATGAGAACCGGTGTCATTTTTCGTCCGTCAATTCCTTCCGCCGCTATATCGTCCCGAATTTGTTCGCTTTGCACGAAGATGTGATCGGCGCAAGGCAGAAGCAGCCGATACAAGAGAACACGTGCCAAGTGACCCTTGCAGCGGAGTATGAAGGGGTATCGAGACAGTCCGGATCGAGCCATGTAAAGCCATTCTTCCGGCAAGGGGTAGGGTATCCAATAGCAGAACTTGGCACCGGTTGCCCGCGCCGCCAAAAGGGCCATGAGCCCCCCGGCAAATTTGTTCCGTACCTGGATGATGTCGTACCGATTGCGGACCGCGAGCGGAAAAACCTTTAAGTCACCAAATATATTGAGAAAATGGTTGAGGATGCGTCCAATGATGTCTTTAC
>JAHCKI010000070.1 GCA_026125865.1 Rhodospirillales bacterium | reverse complement strand
ATTTCGCCGCCGTCGCCAAGGAGGAGGCCGGGCTCGACGCCGGGGCGCTCGATCTCGGAACCTTGACCCGGGACGAGTTGATAGCGGAACTCGCCGATCCCGTATTCGCCGTCGCCCAAGGCAAGGTCACAGCGCCCATCAAGTCCGCCCTCGGTTGGCATATCGTCGAGGTTACCGCGATCGAACCGGCCAGCACCCGTTCTTTGGCGGACGTTCGCGATGAACTCACCAAGACCATCGCCATGGATAAGGCGGTGGACGCCCTTTACGACCTGTCGACCCGCCTGGAAGACACCCTCGGGGGCGGCGCTTCCCTGGAAGATGCGGCGCAGTCACTCAATTTGAAACTCCTGAAAATCGCAGCCCTGGACTCCCTTGGTCGCGATGTGGACGGCAAGGCCGTGACCGGCATGCCGTCCGAACTGCCGGCAACCGCGTTCGCAACCGACGTCGGCAGCGACAGTCTGCTGACCGATACGAATGACGGCGGCTATTTCATCGTCCGTGTCGACGAGGTGACGCCGCCGCGCCTCGAACCGTTGGACGCCGTACGCGCGCGGGTGTTGGAGGCGGCCATGACGGAAAAGCGTGCCGCGGCCGCCAAGGAAGCGGCGGAGGCGTTGGCGGAGCAGGTTCGCGGCGGCGCGGATATGGCAACGGCAGCGGCCGACAAGGGGTTCAAGGCCACGACCGGGAAGCCGGTGAAGAGGTCGGGAGAGGGTGGGGGAGACGGCTGGCCCCAGCAACTGATCGCGTCGGTGTTCTCGGCGGAGCAGGGGAACACGGTCGTCGTCGATGCCGGCAACGCGTCGTTCGTCGCGCGGGTCAATGAGGTCCGCAAAGCGGATCCGAGCGCGGACAAGAACGGGTTGACCGCCATCGATGATGAAATGACTCAGGCGTTGCGGAACGGCATGCTTGACGAACTGGTCGGTGCGCTGCGAAGACGCCATCCGGTCAAGGCCAACCCGCAAGTCATCAACAAGTTGTTCGAAACGCCCTAACCCTCGGTCCGCTCCCATGGAAGTACAGCCCGCATTCGACGATTTCGCGGCAGCCTACAATGACAACAAGCCGCAAGTCGTGTGGACAACCCTCGTCGCCGATCTGGAAACGCCGGTGTCGGCCATGCTCAAGCTGGCGGACGGACGACCCAACAGCTTCCTTCTCGAATCCGTCGAGGGCGGCGCCATTCGCGGCCGCTACTCCATCATTGGGCTCAAACCCGACCTGATCTGGCGTTGTTTCGGCAACCGGGCAGATATCAACCGTAGGGCGCGCTTCGATGTGGACGGCTTCGAGCCTTGTCCGGTCGCCGAGCGCGACGGAGCGCTGGCGTCGCTTCGCGGCATCGTCGAGGAGAGCCGCATCCGGTTGCCGGCCCAGTTGCCGCCGATGGCGTCGGGGCTCGTCGGCTACATGGCCTACGACATGGTTCGCCTTGCGGAGTGCCTGCCGGACGACAATCCCGACATGCTGGGGTTGCCCGACGGGCTGCTCATGCGCCCGACGGTGATGGCGGTGTTCGACACCATCGAAGACACGGTCACCGTGGTAACGCCCGTATGGCCGGATGAAGGGATGAACGATCAGGCGGCCTACACCCAGGCCCGCAAGCGTCTTGCCGACGTAGTCACCGATTTCGGACGCAGCCTTCCCTATCGCCGCGCCAGCGCCGAAGAAGCCGAGACCCTGCCCATGCCCACGTCCAACGTCGGGCGCGAGGGCTATCATGCCATGGTCGACAAGGCGAAGGAGTACATCTTCGCCGGCGACATCTTCCAGGTGGTGCCGTCGCAGCGCTTCCAGGTTCCGTTCAAGCTGCCGCCGTTCGCGTTGTATCGGGCGCTGCGTCGCCTCAACCCATCGCCGTTTCTGTTCTTTCTGGATTTCGGGGATTTCAGCGTCGTCGGATCGAGCCCCGAGATCATGGTGCGCGTACGTGACGGCCGCGTGACGATCCGTCCCATCGCCGGGACGCGTCCGCGCGGCGCCACGCCGGAGGAGGATCGCGCCCTCGCCGAGGAACTGATCAACGACCCCAAGGAGCGGGCCGAGCATTTGATGCTGCTGGATCTCGGCCGCAACGACGTGGGGCGCGTCGCCAAGGTCGGCACCGTGCGGGTGACCGAGCAGATGCAGATCGAGAACTATTCCCACGTGATGCACATCGTCTCCAACGTCGAAGGGGAGTTGGACCCGGAATACGACGCCGTCAGCGCCCTGTTCGCCGGCTTTCCGGCAGGCACCGTCTCGGGGGCGCCGAAGATCCGCGCCATGGAGATCATCGACGAACTGGAACCCCACCGCCGCGGCATCTATGGGGGGTGCATCGGTTACATCAGCGCCGACGGCCAGATGGACACCTGCATCGCGCTGCGTACCGCTATCGTCAAGGACGGCGTTCTCTATATCCAGGCCGGCGGCGGTGTAGTCGCCGACAGCGACCCCGAGGCCGAATATCAGGAAAGCCGCTCCAAGGCCCGCGCCCTCATCCGCGCCGCCGAAGAAGCCGTCCGCTTCGCCGCGCGTTCTTGATTGGTGGTGACGCATGGCGGAGCATCGCCGCATCTTCAGAATTAAAATCAAAGCAAATATTCGAGCAAATAACGGACAGGAAACATTATGCTGCGCTGCACAAAACAGCGGTACCGTACGCCCTATTCTTGCCCTATTTTTTGTGATAGGAAGGAAAATACCGCGTGCGCTTCCTTCGGGTGGAGAGTAGCGACGAGTTTTGCGGCGAGCGCGCGAATTTCTCGTTTGCGGTTCTCTCGAATTTTTTCGTCGAAGAATAATCGGTTGCGCGCGCGGCCCAATCCTACGCATCATCGCCTTTGCCAGCCAGATGATTCAGGGCTGCCGTTCTCTATCTCATTGATTTTCAGAGAAAATTTATGCGCCCGGGAAATACGACCCGATCGCATGTTGCCGTCGCGTTTGTGAAGCATTTCACAGACGCGGCCGGCGCAAATGAGCATCGTCGATCCCATTCGCGGGGACATGCCAAAGACGGCCCGGAGAACCAAGACGCCCGCTGTCGGGATGTGCCGCACCGCCTCGACACGGCGGCATTGAAACGATAGGGAGAGGGACATGCTCAGAAAGAGTCTGCTGCTTTTTGCCGTTGTTTTGTTGACGGGAGGTGTGGCGCTGGTGCCGTATCGCGTTCGGGCGCAGGCCGGCTTCAATGATGATCGCGTCATGATCCAGGGATTCTACTGGGAGTCCTACCGGCACGGCCAAGGCGATCCCGATGACGAACGGCGGAAACACTTTGTCCATTTCGGTGACAAGAAATGGTATGAGATCGTTGAAGACGTGGCGGCGGCGTTGCGCGTTGCCCGCTTCGACATGATCTGGCTTCCTCCTCCGTCCAATGCCGGCGGCCTCAGCGCCGGCTACAATCCCCAGCGATATTTCAGGATGGACAACAGCTACGGCGACGCCCAACAGCACCGCGACATGCTGGTCGCCCTTCTGCAAAACGGGGTCGAGCCGATCGCCGACATCGTGCTCAATCACCGCGATGGTGTCGGCGGTTGGTGCGATTTCGAGGACCCGGCATGGGGTACGTGGTCCATCACCGGCGACGATGAAGCCTTCACCAACGCGGACTCAAGCTGCTTCAGTACGCCGGATAGCGAACGTGGCGCAGGGGAGGAACGCCCGACCGAATACACCAATCATGGCGGCACCACGTATCAATATGGCTCCTTTCGCGATATCGACCACACCAACACGGATGTTCGTCGCGACATCGTCCGTTACCTGAAATACCTGAAGAGCTTCGGCTACCGCGGTTGGCGCTACGATATGGTCCATGGGTTTCACGCCAAGTGGATATCCGTCTACAACCGGGAGAGCCACCCGACGTTCTCCGTCGGCGAGTATGACTGGGGTGCCCACGACGAACAGCGCGGGTGGATGTGGCATACGGCGACGGAACCGGGCAATCTCCAGACATCCAGCAGCGTCTTCGATTTCTCGACGCAGTTTGCCTTGAAGGACAACAAGGGAAATTACGGTGTCTGGTACGGGCTCGGCCACGGCCTCGGCATGGTCGGCGACACCACCGATGGCCACGCCTGGAAAACAGGGCGGTAACGTTCTCGAAAATCACGATACCGGTTATCGCACCAACGAGGACAACACGCCGCAAGAGCATCACGAGAACGATAGCTTCGCCAACAACTGGGAAGTGGAGCAGGCGTATGCCTACATCCTCACCAATGCCGGCCAGCCGACCGTCTACTGGAAACATTATTTCGACTGGGGCTCCGACCTCAGAAACAAGATCCGGGCGTTGATCAACGCACGCAAGGTGGCCGGAGTTCACGCCGGCAGCACCGTCCACCAACAGGACAATGCCCGTGACAACGGTGTCTACGCCGCCCATGTCGAAGGACGGAACGGGGACCTGTACGTGCGTATCGGAGGCAACGACGGGAAGTGGCAGCCCAGCCATTCCGGATATGAAGGCTATCGCGAATATGCGCGCGGTACCGGCTGGAAGGTCTGGGTCGGGCTTCCCGGCAATCCTCCCGTCAGGCAAGCCCCGTTCAACGACCCTCTGCCGGTACCGGAGCCTCAGGATCCGGCGACCATCGTGGTGTCCGAGGACGACGTGAAATAGACGATGTGACGTTGTCATGATGTTGTCATGACGTTATGGCAAGGGACCCTTATCCGGCGCCGCCAGCATGCCGAGAAGTTCGTCGGGCTGGTAAATGGGAAGAGTGGCGTTGCGAAAGCCCGCTACGTCGCGCGTGACGATACCGTCGAGCGCGGCGTAGCGCGCCGCTTCGTGAACAACGGCATCCTCGAAATCGGCGTATTTCGCAGATAGGGCGGATTGGAGGACCAATCTCGTTATCGGGGCCACGTCGAACAGCGTCAACAGCCGTTCAATGGCCTTGTCGGCAGCCTGCCCGCCGATGGCTTTCATTGCAAGATAGTGGATGGTCGTGACAGTCGTGGCGGCAAGGAAACCGGATATCTCGCCGCGCTCGATCCGGCCGAAAATATCGCTGGCCGCATGGACGAACGGCGAACGGTCCAAAAGCAAATCGAGGACGACGTTGGTGTCGACCAGCAATTTCAATGATAACGTTCCTCCTGATAGGCGCGGTAGTCGGATTCATCGACTCCGGAATCGCGCAGAATGCCACGCAACGAAAGAGTCAGTGGCGGCGCGGCAAGGCTTTCCTTCGTCGCCGTCGTTTCGAGAGAACGGAAATAGTCGGCTACCATCTGCGAGACCGACTTGCCCCGGCGGCGTCCGTAAGCCTTGGCCTTGAGGATCAGGTCTTCGTCGAGGCGCAGCGTCAGTTTTGTCGGCATCACGAACCTCTGAAAAATATTGTGAGACGTACATGGGGCGCCATGATAATACGTCAGTCCGGTGACGGAGGCCACCGCTTTTCATGGCGCGGTCGAACGGTCCCGGCCTTCGCACAGTGTCCTTCCTGTTGGACGCATCGGTTTCAGCGTGCTAAAGAGACCGGGCTTCGAAATGACGCCCAGCAACACACTGTGATCACCGAAATATTCAGGGAGAGAAGTCATGGCCCGACGCATTCTTGCCGCCGGCAACTGGAAGATGAACGGACTTCAGGCCGACGGTCTGGCGCTTGCCTCCGGGCTCGCCGCGCAACGTAAGTCAGAGAGCAATGCCAAGGTGGATATGCTCGTTTGCCCGCCGTTCGTCCTGATCTCGAAAGTCGTCGATGCCGTCGCCGGCAGCGGTATCATGGTTGGTGGCCAGGATTGCCACATGACCGAGAAGGGCGCCCACACCGGCGACACCAGCGCTTGGATGCTGAAGGACACCGGGTGCACGCATGTCATCGTCGGCCATTCCGAGCGCCGCACCAATCACGGGGAAACCGATGACGTGGTGAAGGCCAAGGCCGAGGCGGCGTTGGCCGCGGGTCTGGTGGCCATCGTCTGCATCGGCGAAACTTTGGAGGAGCGCGACGCCGGCAAGACCCTTGACGTCAATCGCCGCCAGCTTCTCGGCTCGCTGCCTGACGGCGCCACCGCCGCCAACACCGTCGTCGCTTACGAGCCCGTGTGGGCCATCGGTACCGGTCGCACCGCGACTCCGGAGCAGGCGCAGGAAGTCCATGCCATGCTTCGTGGCGAACTGGTCGGCAAACTGGGGCAGGGGATTGCCGACGACATGCTCATTCTGTATGGCGGCTCCATGAATGCCAAAAACGCTAAGGAATTGTTGGCGCAAACCGACATCGACGGCGGCCTGATCGGTGGCGCGGCGTTGAAGGTGGATGACTTCATGACCATCTCGCACAGCGCCCCGTAAATCATTGCCCCGCAAATCATCGCCCCGTGAGTCATTGGGAGTGGTTCCTTGGACGGTATCATCAACGTCGTTCTCGTCGTTCATCTGATTCTGGCCATTGCTCTGGTCGGCGTCGTCCTCCTGCAGAAGAGCGAGGGGGGCGCGCTGGGCATCGGTGGTGGCGGTGGCATGAGCGGATTTTTGACCGGACGCGGCGCCGGCAATCTGCTGACGCGGACGACGGCGATCCTGGCGGCGTCCTTCATCGTCACCAGTCTGGCGCTGGCCAAGCTGGCTGAAACCCAGCGCGGCGGGGAGTCGATTCTCGATCAATCGGCGCCCCCCGCCCAGGAACAGCCGGAGGAACCAAAGGGACCGGCGGTGCCGTTGGCTCGCTAAACCTATGCGTGATATGAGTAAAGACAGCACAACGTTGAGGCGGCGGCTTTCGGGCCGCCTCTCTTCTTTCTAACGCCGGCCGGTTTGCTGTAGACTGCAGGTCCATGACGCGGTTCATATTCATCACCGGCGGCGTGGTTTCTTCCCTCGGCAAAGGTCTCGCCTCGGCGGCGCTCGGCGCGCTGTTGCAGGCTCGCGGGTTCAAGGTGCGTTTGCGCAAGCTGGACCCCTACATCAACGTCGATCCGGGCACCATGAGCCCCTATCAGCACGGCGAGGTCTACGTCACCGATGACGGCGCCGAGACCGACCTGGATCTCGGTCATTATGAGCGGTTTACCGGCGTCCCGGCGCGTTCGAGCGACAATGCCACCACCGGCCGCATCTACTCGGACGTCATCGCGCGCGAACGCCACGGCGACTACCTGGGTGCCACCATCCAGGTGATCCCCCATATCACCGACGCCATCAAGGCGTTCGTTCAAGGGGGCTTGAACGGCGATGAGGATTTCGTGCTGTGCGAAATCGGCGGCACCGTCGGCGACATCGAGGGTCTGCCGTTCCTGGAAGCCATCCGCCAGATCGGCAACGACCTGGGCCGCGATCGCGTCATGTTCATGCACCTGACCTTGGTGCCTTACGTGTCGGCCGCGGGCGAACTCAAGACCAAGCCGACCCAGCACTCGGTCAAGGAACTGCTCAATGTGGGCATTCAGCCGGATGTGCTCATCTGCCGTTGCGACCGGCCCATTCCGGCGGGGGAGCGCCGGAAGATCGCTCTTTTCTGCAATGTCCGTGAACAGGCGGTGATCCCGGCGCTCGATGTTTCGAGCATCTACGCCGTGCCCATCACCTACCACCGGGAAGGCTTGGACGAGGAGGTCTGCCGCTATTTTCGCATCGATGCGCCGCCGCCCGACCTCGGCACCTGGGAGGACATCGTCGATCGCCTGACGCGGCCGGAGGGCGAGGTCACCATCGCCGTCGTCGGCAAGTATACGGGCCTGCTCGACGCGTACAAATCCCTGACCGAAGCCCTGGTCCATGGCGGCATCGCCAATCGGGTCAAGGTCAACATCGACTGGATCGACGCGGCGGTGTTCGAAAACGGCGGCACCATCGATCGCCTGGACGGCGTCCACGGCATCCTGGTGCCCGGCGGCTTCGGTGAGCGCGGCGCCAAGGGCAAGGTTCAGGCCGCCCGCTTCGCGCGCGAACGCCGCGTGCCGTATTTCGGCATCTGCTTCGGGATGCAGATGGCGGTGGTCGAAGCGGCCCGTAATCTCGCCGGCATTCCCGACGCCGACTCCACTGAGTTCGGCGCCTGCGCGGCGCCGGTGATCGGCCTGATGACCGAATGGATGCGCGGCAATACGGTCGAATACCGAAACGCCGAAGGCGATCTCGGCGGTTCCATGCGGCTCGGGTCCTATGATTGCGTCGTTCGCAAGGGGACGCGCGTGCACGACATCTACGGCGCCGACCGTATCAAGGAGCGCCATCGCCACCGCTATGAAGTCAACAACAACTACCTCGGCGTCCTGGAAAGCAAGGGCTTGCGCTTCGCCGGTATGTCACCGGACGGCTTGCTGCCGGAGATCGTGGAAATCCCCGATCACCCGTGGTTCATCGGCGTCCAGTTCCACCCCGAACTCAAGTCCAAACCATTCGACCCCCACCCCCTCTTCACCTCCTTCATCCACGCCGCCATCACCCAATCGCGATTGGTGTAGGGAGAAAAGGGCCAGGAGGTCGCGAGCTGCTTCTCGCGACAAGACCACGCCACCCAAAATCTATATCAATCCGATCTTCAGCAAGAATGCTTGAAGGTCTGGTTCTACCTGTGATGCCTGCACGACCTGTGGATAGCCGATACGACGGGCAAGTTTGTCGGCGCTGATGCCTCTCTTGTCGTATTCCGGCCAGCGCCTCTGGAGTTCAACGAAGCTTTGAGTGGCAGGTGGTTGCAGCCTTTCGCAGCCGCCGAGATGGCGCAAGAGCACCGCCTCAAGGTTCGGCCTTTGCCAAATGAGCTGTATCCCGTGCTCCTGCGCCGTACTCCAAGCCCTTTGGGTTCTCTCGGGTGTGTTTTCGGCTGTATCCGAATCCAAGAACAAAACTGCGTGTCCATAGGTCGCGCCTTTGCGACGCCGGAAGGCGAGCCGTTCGCAAGCACGCTCGACCATGGCCAAGGCATCGCCGGCTCCGGGGTTGAGTGGTTCACCGTGAATCCAAATATGGAGGCGGCGATCACCGGCCAGCCTGTTGAGCAAGGCCACGTAGGCCCGCTCACCGTCGCCTTCGCAGGCGGCGAAATATAACTTGCGTTGTGGGACGATCGGACGACGTCTCATCCGAACGCCGGCAAAGCGCCATAGACGCCAGAAAGGTATTTGCGATAGTAGTTGTCGACCCGCCGGACGTTCTTGATGTCCTGCAGTCCGTACAAGATCGTCCGTCCCAGGCTATCTTTTTCGCAAAAGATGATTTCTTCTTTCTCGAGCTCTTCAAGCAGCGATGCATTTTGGCACGTTACCCAAAGTCGGGCGTCATTCGGGTTCCGCTGCGGATCATGAAACCAGCGAACGATCTCCACGAGCATATGTGGGTGGAGAGAAGCATCGAACTCGTCGATGACGGCGAGAGCACCGGAGTCAAGGGCGGAAGCGATGATTGGAAAGCTTCGCACGAAGGACTGGGTTCCATGGCTCTCAAGATGCAAAGGTACGGCAAAATCCAACCCTGCGTGGCTAAACACAACTGCGGGCCGTCCCCCGTTATGTTGGATTTGCAGACTTTGAACCCCAAGGTCAGC